>NZ_JBHXRX010000014.1:0-157402 GCF_042714995.1 Streptomyces sp. NPDC058665 | reverse complement strand
AGCGTGATCTTCGCCGACGAGCCCACCGGCGCGCTCGACATCCGCAGCGCACGAGGCGTGCTGCGGCTCCTCCAGGAGAGCGTACGGATCCACGGACGCACCGTCGTCATGGTCACCCACGACCCGGTCGCCGCCTCCTTCGCGGACTCCGTGATCTTCCTCGCCGACGGCCGTCTGGCCGGGCAGATCGACCGCCCGACCGTCGACGCGGTCGCCGAGCGCCTCGCGCACCTCGGGGACACCGTCAACCCGGCGGCACACCTGGGAGCCCACTCGGGAGCCCACTCCGCCGGCCGGCTCGCCGACCGGTCCGCCGACAACGCGTTCGCGGGGGTCTGACACATGTTCACTCTCGCCATGAGCTCGATCCGCCGGCGCCCCGGGCGCTTCATCGCCACCCTGCTCTCGACCTTCCTGGGCGCGGCGATCATCATGACCTTCAGCTCGATGCACGACACCGCGGCGACTCCGGGCATCGACAGTCTCAGCAAGGAGTCCATCACCACGGCGGCGAACGTGGTCGGCGGCTACGGCGCCCTTCTCGTCTTCTTCGCCATCGCCTCCACCCTCACCGTCAACGTCCGCCAGCGCGGCGAGGAGATCGCACTCCTGCGCCGGAGCGGCGCGACTCCCGCGCAGATCAAGCGGATGGTGGTCTTCGAGGCCGCCGTGGTCGGGATCGCCGGAACGCTGCTGGCCATCGTGCCCGCGATGATCGGCGGCGCGCAGCTGCTCGAAGTCTTCAAGGACACCGACCAGGTCGCCGCCGGTGTGGACCATGTCTTCGGCCCGATCGCGCTGACCTTCGGCGCGACGGTCACCCTGCTGACGTCCGTCGGCGCCGCGTTCCTCGCGGTCCGCCGGGCGACCAAGGAAGCGGCCGGCGGCCGTAAGTCCCGCGGCCGGGCGAAGACCTTCGCCGGCGTCGCCGCCCTGTTCCTGGGCGCCGGCACCGTCGGCTCCACCTTCGCCATGGACAAGACGGACGTCGCGCTGATGGCAGCCCCCGGTTACGGTGCCATCCTGCTCGCCGCGGGCTTCGCGATCCTCTCGCCCGCACTGCTGCGGATCCTGCTCGGTGCCCTGACCAAGCCGCTGACCCTGGTCTTCGGCGCGAGCGGTTACCTGACCATCCACAACATGCGGCAGCGCGCCGCGCAGCTCTCCAGCGTGCTCATGCCGCTCATCCTCTTCATCAGCATCGCCACGGCCATCTTCTACATGCAGGTCATCGAGAACGACGCGGCCGAGGCCGCCGGCCTCACCCGGTCCGGCGAGGACATGAGCGTCCAGACCCTCAACTTCGTGATCGCCGGCATCATCGTGGTCTTCGCCTGCATCATGCTGGTCAACAGCCTCTACGCGGCGACCACTTACCGCACCAGGGAGTTCGGCCAGCAGCGTCTCACCGGCGCCACGCCGGGTCAGGTCCTGGGCATGATCAGTCTCGAATCGCTGATCCTGACGGTCTTCGGGGTGTTCTTCGCGACGCTGTCGGCGCTCGCCGGGATCGTCTCGTTCAGCATCGTCCGCACCGACACGGCCGTCCCGGACCAGAGCCTCGGGATCTGGCTGGCCGTCGTGGGCATCGGCGCCGCCGCGACGATCGTCACCAGCGTGGGTACGGCCTACCGGGGCCTGCGCACCCCGGCTGTCGAGGCGGTGGCACTGGCCGCCTGACATGACGCACCGGACAGCACGGGCGCCGCGCCGGACGGCACCAGACCGGACAGCACCGCACCGACAGGAAAAGCCGCCGAGGGGCAGTCGCACACAGCGACTGCCCCTCCGGGCTTTCCGGCCCGGCCGGTTGGTGCCGTCGGCCGTTATTCCCCGTCGTCACCCGAATGTGGGCATCCGCTCACCTGCCCCTCGCCACCCCGGAATCGTCGGACCCCGCTCGTATGCTCGGAACATGACGACGAGCGCCACGTCCCCCTCCGGCTCCCCCTCCCCATCCGCCAACGCCATGCGCCGCGCCCTCAAACGCGCCAGGGACGGTGTCGCGCTCGACGTCGGTGAGGCCGCCGTTCTGCTCCAGGCGCGCGGCGACGACCTGAAGGACCTGGCCGCGTCCGCCGCGCGGGTCCGCGACGCCGGGCTCGAAGCCGTCGGACGCCCCGGGATCATCACGTACTCCCGCAAGGTCTTCATCCCGCTGACCCGCCTCTGCCGCGACAAGTGCCACTACTGCACGTTCGTCACCGTCCCCGGCAAGCTCCGCCGCGCCGGCCACGGCATGTTCCTGTCGCCCGACGAAGTCCTCGCCATCGCCCGCGAGGGCGCCGAAATGGGCTGCAAGGAGGCGCTGTTCACGCTCGGCGACCGCCCCGAGGACCGCTGGCCCGAGGCGAGGGAGTGGCTGGCGGCGGAGGGGTACGACGACACGCTCGCGTACGTACGGGCCATGGCCATCCGCGTACTGGAGGAGACCGGTCTTCTCCCGCACCTCAACCCCGGCGTGCTCGGCTGGACCGACTTCCAGCGGCTCAAGCCCGTCGCGCCCAGCATGGGCATGATGCTGGAGACCACCGCCACCCGGCTCTGGTCCGAGCCCGGCGGCCCGCACCACGGCTCGCCGGACAAGGAGCCGGCCGTACGGCTGCGGGTGCTCGAAGACGCGGGCCGGTCCAACGTTCCCTTCACCACCGGCATTCTGATCGGCATCGGCGAGAACCACGAGGAGCGCGCCGACTCCCTCTTCGAACTGCGCCGCACCGCCCGCGCCTACCACGGCATCCAGGAAGTCATCGTCCAGAACTTCCGCGCCAAGCCCGACACCGCGATGCGCGCCATGCCCGACGCCGAGTTGGAGGAGCTGGCCGCGACCATCGCCGTCGCCCGGCATCTCCTCGGCCCGGCCGCCCGGATCCAGGCCCCGCCGAACCTCGTCGACGAGGAGTACGCGCTCCTCATCGGCGCCGGCATCGACGACTGGGGCGGCGTCTCGCCGCTGACCCCCGACCATGTGAACCCCGAGCGCCCCTGGCCGCACATCGACCAACTCGCGGAGCGCACCGCAGCGGCCGGGTTCGAGCTGCGTGAACGGCTCACGATCTACCCGGAGTTCATCCGGCGTGGCGAGCCCTGGCTCGACCCGCGCGTGATGCCGCACGTACGCGCGCTCGCCGACCCGGCGACCGGGCTCGCCCGCGAAGACGTCAAGCCGGCCGGGCTGCCGTGGCAGGAGCCCGACGAGGGGTTCACCGCCACCGGCCGTACGGACCTGCACCGCACCATCGACACCGAGGGCCGCACCGGCGACCGGCGCGACGACTTCGACCATGTGTACGGCGACTGGGACGCGTTGAGGGAGGCCGCAGCGCCCGGCATGGTGCCCGAGCGCATCGACACCGATGTCAAGCAGGCGCTGAAGCAGGCCGCCGCGGACCCGACGAAGCTCACCGACGACGAGGCGCTCGCGCTGCTGCACGCGGACGGTCCCGCGCTCGACGCGCTGACCCGGATCGCCGACGAACTGCGCCGCGAGGTGGTCGGCGACGACGTCACGTACATCGTCACGCGCAACATCAACTTCACCAACGTCTGCTACACCGGCTGCCGTTTCTGCGCCTTCGCCCAGCGCCGTACGGACGCCGACGCGTACACCCTCTCCCTCGACCAGGTCGCCGACCGCGCCGAGCAGGCGTGGGACCTCGGCGCCGTCGAGGTGTGCATGCAGGGCGGTATCCACCCCGACCTGCCCGGGACGGCGTACTTCGACATCGCGCGCGCCGTGAAGAAGCGCGTGCCCGGTATGCATGTGCACGCCTTCTCACCCATGGAGGTCGTCAACGGGGCCTCGCGCACCGGGATGTCGATCCGCGAATGGCTCACGGCCGCGAAGGAGGCCGGGCTCGACTCGATCCCGGGCACCGCCGCCGAGATCCTGGACGACGAGGTGCGCTGGATCCTGACCAAGGGCAAGCTGCCGACGGCGACTTGGATCGAGGTCGTGGAGACCGCGCACTCGCTGGGCATCCGCTCCAGCTCGACGATGATGTACGGCCATGTGGACCAGCCCCGCCACTGGTTGGGGCACTTCCGCACGCTGGCCGGTATGCAGCGCAAGGCGCTGGAGGCGGGGCGCGAGGGCTTCACCGAGTTCGTCACGCTGCCCTTCATCCACACCAACGCGCCGGTCTATCTGGCCGGCATCGCCCGCCCGGGGCCGACGGCCCGGGACAACCGCGCGGTGATGGCGATGGCCCGCCTCCTCCTCCACCCGTACATCACCAACATCCAGACCAGTTGGGTCAAGCTCGGCACGGAAGGCGCCGCCGAGATGCTGCGCTCCGGCGCGAACGACGTCGGCGGCACGCTGATGGAGGAGACCATCTCCCGTATGGCGGGCTCCAGTTACGGCTCGTACCGCTCGGTCAAGGACCTGATCGCCATCGCCGAGGCCGCGGGCAGGCCGGCCAGGCCGCGGACCACGCTGTACGGGGAGGTGCCCGAGGAGCGTGTACGGGCGGCGACGGCGTCCGACGGGCACCTGCCGGAGCTGCTGCCGCTGCTGCCCGCGGAGTGACGGGGGCGGGTGACCGGGGCCGGTGTCCTGCCAGTCACCGGCCACTCGCCGGCCTGTCACCAGCCACCTGCCGCCCGTGCTCAACCGTCCGTTCCCGTTCGATTACAGTGCTGCGCCAGACGTGCGTTCCGTGGAACGGGAGGGAGGGGACGCGTGAACAGGCCGGCCACCGCCATATGGGGACGGGCGGAACAGCAGGACTTCCGCAGCCGCGTCCGTGGCTGCCTCCTCGGGGGAGCGATCGGCGACGCGCTGGGCGCGGGGGTCGACACGCTCACCCTCGACGAGACCCGCACGGCGCACGGCGCCGAGGGCGTCACCGACTTCGCCCCCGCGTACGGCAGACGCGGCGCGGTCGCCGCCGCCACCCAGCTGACCCTCTTCACCGTCGACGGCCTCATCCGCGCCCAGGTCCGGCGCGACACGGGCGCCTGGCACCCGCCGACCGACGTGCACCGCGCGTATCTGCGCTGGGCGGCCACCCAGAGCGACTGGGGACCCGACGAGCGCCGCAAGGACAACGGCTGGCTCGCGCAGGAGGAGTGGCTGTACGCGCGCCGGGACCCCACGCGGCCCTGTCTGACCGGGCTGGCGGACGACGTGATGGGCACGCTGGAGAAGCCCAAGAACCCGACGGCGCGCGACGCGGGCGCGCTCGTGCGCTCGGCGCCGTTCGGGCTGCTGGTGGGCTGGGAGCCACAGTTGGTGTGCCAGCTCGCCGTGGAGTGCGCGGCGCAGACGCACGGCCATCCCACCGCGTATCTGTCGGCCGGCGCGTTCGCGGTGATCGTGCACGCCGTCGCCCGCGGCGACAGCGTCGACGCGGCCGTGCAGCGGGCCCTGGCGCTGCTGACCCAGCGGCCCGGCCATCAGCCCGTCACCGACGCGCTGGGGCAGGCGCTCGGAGCCGTACGGCAGGGGATCCCGACCCCGGGCCGGGTGGCGGTGCTCGGGGAGGGCGGGGCGGCGGAGGACTCGCTGGCGGTGGCCGTGTACTGCGCGCTGGTCGGCGAGGACGTACGCCACGGTCTGCGGCTGGCGGTGAACCACGACGGGCCGTCGTCGGCGACGGGGGCGCTGTGCGGGGCCCTGCTCGGCGCGATGCACGGGGAGACGGCGCTGCCGCCCGCGTGGCTGGCCGAGCTGGAGGGACGGCCGACGCTGCTGGAGATCGCGGACGACTTCGCGATGGAGATGACGCAGGGGCCGGCGCTGCACAGCCCGGCGGTCACGGCGTCGGGCTGGCTGACGAGGTATCCGCGGGGCTGAGGGGTGTCCTGGGGCCAGGCCCGTTGGCGGGGTTGCGCCACTCGTGGCCCGCGTATGTCCTCGATCGCCGGACGGGCTTGATGCGCGGCCCGTCCGGCGGGCATCTCAAGCCGGTCCGGCGATCGAGGACGAACCGGCCACCGGCCGGGCCCGGTGGAGCGAGTCCGGGCCCGGCACCGCGCCGGACGCGGGTCCGTCAGCCGGACGCGCCCTCGCGGCCGGGCTGCTTCGCGTCGCCCGGCTCCGCCGGCACCGGCACCGCCGCGACGGCGTCCGAACCGTCGTCGTCGTTGTTGATCTTCTGGAGTACGGCGTCGCGCTCCGGTGTGTCCTCCGGCTTGACGAAGCCGATCAGGACGTAGAGGACGAGCGAGACGGCGAGCGGGATCGACACCTGGTACTGGAGCGGCACTCCGCCGTCCACGTTCCAGCTGATCGGATAGTTGACCAGCCAGAAGGTGACCAGACCGACGGCCCAGCTGATCAGCGCGGCCGTGGGACCGCTCCTGCGGAACCAGGGCAGCAGACCCAGCATCAGCGGGATCGCGATCGGCCCCATGAGTCCGGCGACCCACTTGATGACGACGGTGATGATGTCGCCGAAGAAGGGCGAGTTGACCTGCGTCGCGATGGCCATCGACAGACCGAGGAAGAGCAGCGTCGTCCAGCGGGCCGCGAGCAGCCCGACCCGGGTGTCCCACTCCCGTACGCGACGGGAGACGGCCGGCATGATGTCGCGGGTCACGACCGCGGCGATGGCGTTCGCGTCCGAGGAGCACATGGCCATCGTGTGCGAGAAGAAGCCGACGATGACCAGGCCCAACAGGCCGTGGGGCAGGAGCTGTTCGGCCATCAGCGCGTAGCTGTCGGCCGGTACGTCGGTGTCGATGAGCACCGGCGCGACCCACATGGGGAAGAACAGCACCAGCGGCCAGATCAGCCACAGCACGGCCGACAGGGCGGCGGAACGCGTCGCGGACTTGGCGGAGTCGGTCGCCATGTAGCGCTGTGCCTGGTTCCACATGCCGCCGTTGTACTCGAAGGTCTTGATGAAGAGATACGCGATCAGGAAGACCATCATGTACGGCCCGGCCAACGGCTCCGTGTGGCCCTGGAGTTCGGGCTCGTCCCAGACGTTCCACAGGCTGCTGAACCCGCCCAGCTCCGCCAGGACGGCGACGAGCATCGCGATACCGGCGACGAACTGGATGATGAACTGCCCCAGTTCGGTCAGCGCGTCGGCCCACAGTCCGCCCACCGTGCAGTAGACGGCGGTGACCGCGCCAGTGATCAGGATGCCCATGTTGAGCGAGACACCGGTGAAGACGGACAACAGGGTCGCGATGGCGGCCCACTTGGCGCCGACGTCCACGATCTTCAGCAGCACACCGGACCAGGCGAGCGCCTGCTGGGTCGGCAGGTTGTAGCGGTTCTTGAGATATTCGAGCGGCGAGGACACCCGCAACCGCGACCGCACTCGGTTGAGCCGGGGAGCGAAGAGCCTGGCCCCGATCGCGATGCCGATGGCGATGGGGAAGGACCAGGTGACGTACGACGTGACGCCGTAGGTGTACGCGATGGCCGCGTACCCGGTGAACATCACCGCGCTGTACCCGGACATGTGGTGCGAGATACCGGAGAGCCACCACGGCATCTTGCCGCCGGCGGTGAAGTAGTCATGGACGTCGCCCACGCGCCTGTGGGACCAGACGCCGATCGCCACCATCACACCGAAGTATCCGATGAGCACGGTCCAGTCGAGACTGTTCATGTGCCCCCTCCAGGGGTCCGCCTTGTGAACGTGGGTGCGCTTCGCCAGTACGTCCGATCAGCGGCGCCCCCGTGCGGGAGCGGGGACTTCGGGGATTGAACCGCTACTCGCGGTAGCGGGTCAAGAGTTTCTACGGTCAGAGATGTGAACGCAGATCAGAAAGCCGAACCATTTTGCCAGTTCTTGACCATGTGAGCCGTTGTCGTGCACGTGACATGGGCCACACGATGGGCTGGCACTTCGTCAGACTCCGGCCATCAGTGGAGAAGGCTGTACGGGATGCGGGTTCCGTACCGGCCGGAAGAGGGGGATGCACCGGACTCACGCCATGACCTTGCGAACCGCTTCTGGGGCTCAAGCAGGCGGACTCTTCCACTCTGTCCACAGGTCTCGGGCCCTTTCGGGCAGGTCGGTCAGGGAGCGTCAGAGGGCCGGCGCCCGCGGCCATGCCGCCCACCGGCGACATCACTTTCTCCGCAGGGAAGGCGCCGGTGCCGTCCTTCGAGGCGGGCCTGATGTGGTCCTAGAAAAACCCGATCATCGCAGGTCGCAAGGCACTTCTTCGTTTCTGGGTGAACCATCCACGGGCATCAAGCCGGGGTGATCCGGGCTCGGCGCACCAGGCAAGGGGGGGTTCTGACAGTACCTGTATCACCAGGGTCTCCCCGACGTCCCAAACGCCTGTCAACCTGCTTGAGTCGAAAGCGCCGACAACACTCCATGGAAACGCGCTGCAGCTTTACCTCCATCAGTTCAATTCAGCTGCCCAGAACGCGCGACCGTGTCGGCGCATTCTTTTACGACAGAAGGGACGGAGATCAATGGCGGACAACCAGTTCACCACTCACACAGAACTTTTCGATCTGAGGGGAAAGTACGCCCTTGTCACTGGAGGCACCAGAGGTATTGGGATGATGATAGCGCGCGGCCTTCTCCAGGCGGGCGCCCGCGTCGTCATCAGCTCACGCAACGCGGACACGTGCGCGGAGGCACAGCGTCTACTGTCCGAATTCGGCGACGTTCGAGCAATCCCCGCCGACCTGTCCAGGCACGACGAGTGTCAGCGCCTCGCTGATCTTGTCCAGGCCGACTCGGAACGCCTGGACATCCTTGTCAACAACGCGGGAGCGATGTGGCGCGAGCCGCTGGAGACGTTCCCGGACGAGGCCTGGGACGCAGTGCTCGACCTCAACCTCAAGTCGCCGTTCTGGCTGGTGCAGGCAGTGCTCCCGGCACTTCGTAAGGCGGGCACCGCCGATGATCCCGCACGGATCATCAACATCGGCAGCATCGCCGCCATCCACGTCGCCCCGTCGCCCAACTACTCGTACGCCAGCAGCAAAGCGGCACTCCATCAACTCACCAGGGTACTTGCCAGAGAGCTGGGCCCACAGCACATCACGGTGAACGCGGTAGCACCGGGAGTGTTCCCGTCGCAGATGATGGCGACCACTCTCGATGCCATCGGCGACACGATCGCGGCGGCGGCCCCTCTGCGCCGGCTCGGCCGCGACGACGACATGGCGGGTGCCGCCGTGTTTCTCGCCAGCCGGGCTGGGTCCTACCTCACGGGCGCCATCATCCCGGTGGACGGCGGCACCGCAACGACCGCAACGGGTATCCATTAGGCTGCGGGACGGGCTTACGGTGAGGAGATAACCGCGATGGATCTACGCACCGAGATCCGGGAGTTTCTCAGCTCACGTCGCGCCCGCATCGCACCCGAGCAGGCGGGCCTGCCCGCTTACGGCGGCAACCGCCGGGTCAAAGGTCTGCGCCGCGAGGAGGTAGCGCTCCTGGCGGGGGTATCCGTCGACTACTACGTGCGCATGGAGCGCGGCAGCCTCGCCGGTGCCTCCGACGGTGTGCTCGACGGGTTGGCCTCTGCCTTGCAACTCGACGAAGCCGAGCGCGACCACCTGTTCCACCTCGCGCGCCAATCCAGGGTGCCCCGCAGCCCACGCCGGCGCAGGCCTGCCGTGACGGTGCGCTCGACACTGCAGCAGGTGCTCGACGCCATCTCCGATGCGCCGGCCTGGATCGGTAACGGCCGCTATGACGTGCTCGCCATGAATCAACTCGCTCGCGCGCTGTATTCACCGGTGCTGGCCGACCCGCGACGGCCCGCGAACACAGCGCGGTTCGTCTATCTGAACGCCGAGGCGGCCAGAGATCTTTTTGTCGACTATGACCAGGTTGCCGGTGACGCGGCCGCGAAGCTGCGCATGGCAGCCGGCCGCAATCCGCACGACGAGGAACTGATCGCCCTGGTCGGCGAACTGTCAACGTGCAGTGAACTGTTCCGGCAGCGGTGGGCGTCTCAGGACGTGCGGCTGCACCGGTCCGGCCGCAAGCGGGTGCGCCACCCGATCGTGGGCCAGCTCGACTTGGACGTCGAGTCCATGGAACTGCCCGCCGAACCCGGCCTGCACCTCAACGTCTACACCGCACCCGCGGGCACACCGACCGCCGACAATTTGGCGCTCCTGGCGTCGTGGGCGGCCACCCAAAAGGCACTGGCGACCGAGCTCGAACCACACGACGGATAGTCCAACCCCTTCAGCCGTACTAGGGTCCGTCTTTGCATCTCGGGCATCAAGCCGGTGGATCCGGGCTCAGTGGCAATCGCTGTGCCTGAAAGCGAGGGGCCCCCTCGGCCGGGACGGCGAACCAGACGAGAGGGCTGGGCTCGGAATCACTCGGGCCGCTCACCAAAGGTGTTCGGAAATTGTGGCTTACAGATTGCCTGGATCGGCCACGAAGGCCTCCCAGGCTTTCGAGTCGAAATTCAGGACGGGGCCGCTGGGATTCTTGGAATCACGGACAGAGATGGCTGTTGCCGGATCTGTGCGCACCTCCACGCAATCCCCGTTCGCCGAGTACGTGGACTTCGTCCACTCGGCCAAAGAACCTCGCTGATGAACCATGATCACTCCGGTGGTCGTGCCATTTCGGCGCGGGTCGAATCGCTCGCGCGCCGCATTGCGCGCTGACTTGATCGACGCTACGCCGTGAGATCATGGGTTTCATTGCGTGTTCACTCAACAGGGTGGAAATTGCCCAAGTGAGCTACCCACTTCATCATTGCGTGTGTAGAATCCGCGCCACTTCTTCTGATGATCCGTCAGCCGCCGTAGTCCGCAGCGATTTTGTCGATGAACGCCCTTGAATGCTCGGCACTGAGGGCTTTTGCCCGAAGATGCTCATACATGACGGTGTAACTCTGCACGTCATTCGCCTTCTCCAGGTAGAGGTCGCTGGTCACTCCTTCCAGGTAGACGACGGTCGCGTCCGACGCCTCCTGGAACTCAAGAATCGCGAACTTGCCGTACATACCCGGATGAGCGCCGGCGTCGTAGGGAACCACCTGCAAGGTCACGTGGGGTTGGGCACTCAATTGCGAAAGGTGCTTCAACTGGTCGGCCATGATCTGGGGACCGCCCACCACGCGCCGCAGAAGCGCCTCGTCGATGACCGCCCAGAAGCGCAGCGGGTCGTGGGGGTCCGTGAGCCGGTCCTGGCGCTTGAGCCGGATCTGGATCCGCTTCTCGACATCACCGGCCGATTCCTCGGGCCACATGCCTTCGATGACCGCCTGGGCGTACTCGCGTGTCTGGAGCAGGCCGGGGACGATGAGTGACTCGTACACGCGCAGCGAGGCCGCGTCCGTCTCCAGGCCGATGTAGACGCTGTACGGGATATCGCCGAAGGCGTGCCACCAGCCCTGCTGGCGCGAGTCCTTGGCCATTTGCATCAGCGACTCGACAATGCGTTTGTCTTCGACCTCGTACACACCGCACAGGTCGCGGACATCGCGCTGACTGATGGAACGGCGACCGTTCTCCAGACGGCTGATCTTCGACTGGGAGACCAGCAGGCGCTCCGCCACCTCCTCGGCCGTCATGCCTTTGACCTCGCGGAGCCGGCGCAACTCCTGGCCCAACCGGCGTCGCCTGACGGTGGGATTGACACTGGACGCCACGGAACGGCACCTCCTGCTGAGAAACTGCGTAGCTCTGAGTGTCTACGTCTCAGCAGACTGCCACCGATAGGGCCAATCGCGCTGGAAAACAGGCACACAGGAGAAAGCGCGGTCGATTAAGTGGACACACCGCCGCCGGACCTGTATCAGGGCGCGCGCGACGCGCGGGGGCAGCCGTTTGTACGGCTGGACCCCGCGCGTCTCTTGCGGCTCCCGAACCGGGTCTCTGGGGACGTCGGCGCGGCGGATTCGGATACCCGCGTGCTGTCGTGTCCGTGCTTTGTCGTCCGTGTTGTCTCAGTGCGCCGCGACGCGGGCCATGCCGCCGCGCTGCGGTTGCATCGGTACGGCCGGCGGTCGGCCTCCCGGTGCGGGGTTACGGCGCGGCTGAGCGGCCACACCGTTCTGGACGTCCATCACGGCATGCGCCACGAGACCGCCCATGGGGTCGTGTCTGATCAGATCCCGGAGCCGGGAGCGCGACGAGCGCCCCTCGTTACCGGGGTACAGGTGCTTGCCCAGTCCGACCGCGTGGGCCAGGGCGGCGAGCGCCGCGGTCCGCGGGTCCGGCGGTACGCCGGTGCGGATCGCACTGTCCAGCCGTGACCTGATGTCGCGGCTGATCGCCGTCTCCGTCGCCTGGTAGCGCGTCGTCGGCAGCACGCCGCACATCTGGCCCGCCACGGCATGAACCATGCCGCACCGCTCCAGATGCGCGAGGTAAATCTGACGGAGCCCCAATCGGGGCCCGCCGATCCAGTGAACTGCGCGAACCGGACTGCCACGTCTGCGCAGCAGTTCCAGCGCGGAGTCCAGAGTCGGATCTCCGGTCGGCCGTGGCATCACCACGGCGATACGATCCCCGTCAGGGGCTATCCGTCCTGCCAGAGCCAGCTCCACTAGCTGTGCTCCGGCCAGGCCGAGGTCGAGCGACTGCGGCTGCGCTGTGGTACCCGTGGCCGGGTCCAGAGCGAGCAACAGAAGCTCCTCCGGAATTGTTCTGCGGCTCCTGCCCATCCATGCCTCCCCGCGTGGATGAATGACAGGGTGACCCCTCTCACATTGGTCTGTCGAGAGTGCCTGGTTGCTTTGTGCGGGAACCGTTATGTATGTCGTTCTCGTCTTGCGCTTGGGCTGTGGTTTCCCACAGGACACTGATAATCGGTTCGGAGAGTGCGGCGGAGTGCGCGACGCGCCGCACACGCATGAGGAGGCACGGTGGCGGGCGAGTCCCCCGACAAGTCGGAGCAGCGGAAGTCGTCGGGGGAGGCGACGGCGGAACAGGACCCGAGGTTCGCGGTCTTCCGGGAGTCGGCCGCGGACGCCACTGCCGGGGAGGCGAAGGACGGCGCCGACACGTCCAAGGACGCGACACCGGCCCGCGACGGTTCCGCGGCGGACACGACGAAGCCCTCTGTCGACCCTGCGAAGGCCGTTTCCCCGGCCCGGGGCGAGAGGGGGGCCTCTGGGGCTCCTGAGGCTGCTGGGGCGCCTGTGACGGCTTCTGAGGGCCCTTCGGCGGAGGCGGAGTTGGTGGGTGGCGGGGCGCCTGCCGCGCCTGGGGCCGATTCGGCCGAGCCCGGCACCGACCGGGGGACGGCCGTTTTCCGGGTACCGGCCGAACTGGAATCCACGGCTGAACGCAAGTCAGTCGCGGATACGGGGTCGGAGGCTGGCGTTGCCCCGGCGAAGCCGGAAACGCGGGGTGGCGCGGCGTCTGAGGCGGAGGTCGACCGGGGGACTGCCGTCTTCCGGGTGCCGGAGGCCGAACGGGGCGCGTCTGCCCCGCCGAAGGCGAGGTCCGAGTCGGCGGCTGATGCCACGGCCGGCAAGCCGGATGCCGGCGGCGCGGAGCCGAAGGCCGGGGCCGGGCTGGGTGCTGGCGGTGCCGTGACGCCTCAGGCCGCGTCGGCCGACGCCGAGCCGGAGGCTGCAAAGCCGGGTGGTGCGGTGTCTGCCTCACCGAAGGTGACGTCCGAGTTGGCGGCTGATGCCGCGTCTGGCAAGCCGGAAGCCGGCGGTGCCGAGCCGAAGGCGGGGCCCGGCCCGGCCGCCGGGCCGGGGGTCGATGCCGGGGCCGTCAGGCCTGGAGCTGGCGGTGCCGTGACGCCTCGGGCTGCGTCCGCCGAGCCGAAGACCGAAGTCGGCTCGGCAGATGGGCCCCCGTCCGCTGGGCCGGCGTCCGATGCCAAGGCCGGAGTCGGCGGTGGTGCGACGCCGCAGACTGCGTCTGCCGAGCCGAAGGCCGGGGCCGACCCGGCCGCAAAGCCTGGAGCCGCGCCTACCGTGCCTGGGCCGACGCCCCACCCCACGGCCGCCAGGCCCGGGGCCGAGCCGGAAACCGGCGGGGGCCCGAAGCCCTACCCGACGGCCTCCAACGCCGAAACGAGCGGCGCCGTAAGGCCCGCAGCCGGGCGGGAAGGCAGTGGCGGCGCGCAGACCGCTGCCGCGTCTGCCGCATCGGCGCCTGCTCCTACGGGCGCCAGGCCCGGGGCCGAGCGGGAAACCGGCCTCGCGAAGGCCACCGCCGGGCCGGCGGGCGCCAGGCCCGACGGCCAGTCGGACGCCGGCGGCGCCGTAAAGCCCGCAGCCGCGTCTGCCAAGACCGACGCTCAGTCGGACCCCAGCAGCGCCGTAAAGCCCGCTGCCGGGCGGGAAGGTGGCCACGGCGCGAAGGCCGCCGCCGCGCCCGCCGGGCCGACGTCCGCCAAGCCCGACAGCCAGTCGGACGCCGGCGGTGCCGCAAAGCCCGCTGCCGCGCGGGAAGGCGGTGGCGGCGCGCAAACCGCTGCCGCGTCTGCCGCATCGACGCCTCCCCCTACGGGCGCCAGGCCTGGTGCCGAGCCGGAAACCGGAGGTGCGAAGGCCGCCGCCGGGGCCGCCAGGCCCGGCGCTCAGCCGGACACCAGCAGCGCCGCAAAGCCCGCAGCCGGGCGAGAAGGTGGCGACGGCGCCAAGGCCGCAGCCGCGCCCGACAGCCAGTCGGACGCAGGCGGCGGCTCGAAGCCCGCAGCTGCTCAGTCGGACACCGGCACCGCCGTAAAACCCGCCGCCGCCCAGCCGGGCGCCGGTACCGACCACGAGCCCGGCGTCGATCGGAAGACCGCCGTCTTCAGAGCCGTCAAGCGGCCCGAGGTCGATCAGCCCACCGCCATGCTCAAGCTTCCGCCGCAGGCGCCGGGTGAGCTTCCCTCCGAGCGCGGCAGCACATTCGTGCCCCTGCGGGGCGAAGACCAGCGGGCGCCAGGCGCGCAGGCCGTCGCCGAGGCCGAGCGGACGCGGCAGCAGCCCCTGCCGCCCCTGCCGCCGCTCGATCTGCTCGCCGAGCTCACCAACAAGCCCGCGCCGCCCGAGACCCCCGCCCGTACCGTCGTACGGCGGGTCAAGATCTGGACGCCGTTGCTGGTGCTCGTGCTGATCATCTTTGCGGTCGTACAGGCCGTGCGTCCGCTCCCCGCGCCCACGTTGAACCTGACCGCCAAGTCCACGTACACCTTCGAGGGTGACAAGCCCTCGCTCCCGTGGCCCGGCGAGGGGCAGGGCTACATGGCCGCGACCGGGCTCGGGACCGTCGGGTCGTTCGGGGAGCAGAAGGCCGTTCCCATCGGCAGTGTCGCCAAGGCGATGACCGCGTACGTCGTTCTCAAGGACAAGCCCCTGAAGCGGGGCGACGAGGGCCCGTCGATCGAGGTCGACGCCAAGGCCGAGGAGGACGGCGGGCTCGACGCACAGGGTGAGTCGACCCTCAACACCGTCAAGGAGGGCGACACCCTCACCCAGCACGACGCGCTCGCCGCCATCATGATCCCGTCCGCGAACAACATCGCGCGCCTGCTTGCCCGTTGGGACGCGAACGGCTCCGAGGAGGCGTTCGTCAAGAAGATGAACGACACCGCCGAGGAGCTCGGCATGAAGAACACCACGTACACCGACCCGTCAGGGCTGGACGCGACCACGGTGAGCTCCGCCGAGGACCAGGTGAAGCTCGGGCAGAAGCTCGTCGAGATCCCCGCCCTGATGGACATCACCAAGCTGCCCGAGTGGACGGACCCGTCGGGCAAGAGCTGGCGGAACTACAACACCCTCGTCCCGTACGACGGCGCCCTCGGCATCAAGACCGGCTCCACCACCAAGGCCGGCGGCAATCTCCTCTTCGCCGCGCACAAGATGGTCGGTGACACCGACCAGTTGATCGTCGGAGCCGTCCTCGGTCAGCACGAGGCGCCCATCATCGACACCGTCAACGCCGTGAGCAAGGACGTCATGCTCGCGACGCAGGACGAGCTGGAGGGCGCGACGATAGTGAAGAAGGGCGACGTCGTCGGCGAGGTCGACAACGGCATGGGCACGACGACCCCGGTCGTCGCCACCGAGGACGTGAAGGCCGTCGGCTGGTCCGGCCTCACCGTCAAGCTCGAACTGACCGACGGCGGCAAGACCCTGCCGCACTCGGCAGCCGCCGGAACCCACGTCGGCACGCTCACCGTGGGCGAGGGCAGAAGCCAGGTCGAGGTGGCCGTCGCCCTTCAGAGCGACGTTTCCGAGCCGACGTTCACCGACAAGCTGACGCGGGTGAGCTGACCCGGTCGGCCGATTCCGGCCACGACCGCACGGGAGGGCGCCGGTTCCGGCGCCCTCCCCCCGGCCTGACGCGTGCTAGCGTCCGAGAAAGGGCAGCCAGGCAACTCAGGACGCGGGGACGGCGTCCTTACACCTGGGGCGCGTTCGCGAAGTGGCGTCGTCCGCCCTCAGGGCGGGGCTCACGGCGTCTGGTGCGTGCGATCGCAAGGCGGAGGATCGCTCTTGTACTGGACGTACTTGAGCGACTCCGACAACGCGGCGAGCGTGCGTGCCAGACGCCGTGAGCCAGACGGGACTTCGCGGACACGCCCCAGGGCCGGACGAAACCCGGAGGGCCGGCACACCGGGCCGACGGTGAGACGGGGAGAGTCGCAGTGACCACCGCTGAGCCGACGCGCGCCGACGGCAACTCCACCACGCCCGAGGGGGCGGAGGGGGAGCGGACAGGGGCCTCGGGCCAGGCCGCACCGGACCCCGCACCCGCCAAAGACCTCCGCAGCCGCCTGCTCCGCCACCCCGTCCTGCTCACCGGTTCCGTCGCCGGAATCGTCCACCTGCTCTGGTTCTTCTTCCTCGCCAACAGCGGCGGCGACATCGCCGCGCAGGACGCCTGGGCCGAGTTCGTCGGCCGCCACCCGGACTCCGCGTACAACCTCGCCTGGTACGGCGGGATGCACCCCGTCTCGTACAGCGTCGTCTCGCCCTACCTGATGTCGCTGTTCGGCGTCCGTACGACGATGATGATCGTCGGCACGGTCTCGGCCGCCCTCACCTCGCTGATCCTCTACCGCGTCAAGGCCGTCCGGAATCCGCTCGCCTGCTCCTTCGCCGGCGTCTTCGCCTTTTTCTGCAACGCGCTCTCCGGCCGCGTGACGTTCGGTCTCGGCACGATGTTCGCGCTCGGCGCCGTCGCCGCCGTCTTCTGCTGGCCGCACCGCTGGCGCTACAAGCGCTGGGCCAAGGCCGTGGTCGCCGCGCCGCTCGCCGGTCTCGCCACGGCGGCGAGCCCGGTGGCCGGGCTCTTCCTCGGTGTGGTCGCCGCCGCGCTCTTCCTCAACAAGCGGCGTCCGGGGGCGTACGCGGTCGGCCTCGCCCCGGTCGCGGTCGTCGCGCTCTCCGCCTGGCTGTTCCCGTTCTCCGGCACCCAGCCGATGTCGCTGGGGACCGCGTCGCTGCCCTTCCTCTTCTCCGTCGTCGCCTTCTTCCTGGTCCCGCGCGACTGGCACACGGTCCGCACCGCAGCCGCCGTCTACGGCATCGGAACGCTCCTGACCTGGGCGATCGACTCGCAGATCGGCTCCAACGTGTCGCGGCTCGCGATGATCGTCGGCGGTGTGGTGCTGCTGGCCGCGCTGCCGTACACGGCGCCGCGCACACGCAAGTGGTACGCGCTCCTGCTCGCGTTCGCCGCGGTCAACTTCTGGGTCGGCTTCAAGGGCGTCGACGACATCATCCGTACCGCGCCCACCGCGTCCTGGGCCCGGGAACTGGCGCCGCTGGTGAACGAGTTGCAGGAGGTCGGCGCCGAGCGCGGCCGGGTGGAGGTCGTCCCGGCCAGCAGCCACCGCGAGGCCTCCGCGCTCGCGCCGTACGTCAACCTGGCCCGCGGCTGGAACCGCCAGGCCGACATGGAGCGCAACCCGCTCTTCTACGACGACAGCCTCACCGACGACACCTACCGTGCCTGGCTGGACCGCTGGGCCGTCCGTTACGTGGTGCTGCCCAAGGGCCGTCCCGACAACGGCGCGGACCAGGAGGCGGAGCTCGTACAGCGCGGTCTGCCCTATCTCAACCACCTGTGGGGCGACGCCAACTGGCAGCTCTACGAGGTCCAGGACCCGATGCCGCTGGCCGACCCGCCCGCGGACGTGCGGCGGGCGTCCCCCGACGAGCTGACGATAGAGGTGAAGTCCGCCGGGCGGGTGCTGATCCGTATCCCGTACTCGCGCTGGCTCGCCGTCGTGGACGAGAAGGGCGAGAGCCTGGACCGGCCGGAGGAGACGGCGGCGTCCAAGGCTGACGAGGACGGTCCGAAGAAGTACACCAACCCCAACGGCTGTCTGTTCCGGGCCGAGAAGAACACCGACGGCGACGAGTGGACGGAGCTGCTGGCCCCGCGCCCGGGGACGTATCGCATCGCGGCGCCGTACCAGCTCCGTCCGGGCACGCCCTGCCCGGAGGAGCTGCGCGACGAGCTCTGACGGCGCGACGAGGGCCGACAGCGCCCGCCCACGAGAACCGGGTCAGAGGCGCTTCGCGCTGCGCATCGTCTTCGCGTAGTAGCCGTTGCCGTCCAGGCGTGACGTGCCGCCCGTGTCGCCGATCGTCGGCCCGTTGACCTCCTCGCGGCTGGAGACGAACATCTGGTGCCCGTCGGTGTCCACACCCATGTAGATGCCGACATGGTCCAGCCGCTCCTTGGTCCGCGCGTCGAGCTTGAAGAAGACCAGGTCGCCCGGCTGGAGCACGCTGATCGACTTCGGCCGCTCGTACGGCGCGTTCCCCGTCAGCTTGATGATGTCCGTGCCGGTACCCGAGCGGGCCATGCCGTTCGCCGTACGCGGCAGTCCGTCACCGGTCTTGTCGTCGGCCATCAGCGGGAAGCGGCCCCGGTAGCCGAAGACCGTCCGGATGAAGCCCGAGCAGTCGATGGAGCGGTAGCGCATCTGCTCCGGCTGGATGGTGGTGCCGTCGCGGAAGGTGTACGGAATGCCCAGGTAGTCGTAGAAGTCCGACTCTTCCAGCCGGTAGTCGGCGCCCAGGCTGCCCTCGGGGTTGATCGGGCCGAAGTCCGCGTCACCCGCGTACGGGGTGCCCTCGCCGTCCTCCTTGACCGGGGCGCCCTGGACGTACTGGAAGGCGTACGCGAACAGGTCGTCCTCCTCGCTGCCGTAGAACTCCTCGAACCAGTCCTTGAACCACTGCTCCTTCTCGGCGTCCTTCTTCCACGGCTCGGGCATCAGCCGCACCCAGTTCTCGGTCACCACCCGGGACTTGGTGCTCGTGGGCTCGGAGAACGTACGGCTCGGCCCGGTCAGCGTCGCGGTGCGCGCCCCGTCGGTGAAGGTGGCGAGCACGGCTCCCTTGCCGGAGCGCAGCACCGAGCGCTCCGGGTTCTTCAGCCGCTCCCACTTCTGTTCGCCGTTGCGCGCGTCCCCGGCCGACGTCAGGTCCGGGGTGTCCGTGATCGCCTGGACGGCGGGGGCCTTCGCCTGCTCGTCCTTGCGCAGTTCGACGGTGAGGTACGCGCTGCCGGCGAGCAGCGCGATGACGGTGGCGGCGTGCAGGAAACGGCGGGTACCGCGTTTGTTGGCCTTGGCACTCATGAGAGGTCAGCTCCGGAGGGTCCAGGTATCTCGGGCACGTGGGCGGTCCTGGGGGGTGTCATTCCAGGGCCGCTCATGTGGTGGGCAGGGCGCCGAGCAGGATGCCGGCGGTGAGGACGACGTACGCCATGAGCGTGACCGTGCCGGTCGCGAGGATGGTCGCGCCCTTGGGCTGGCGGACGAGCTGGTACGCGATGAGGCCCGGCACGATGAAGCCGAGCGTCTGGTTCGCGTACAGCAGGGGGAACTCCAGCGACAGCACGATCATCACGGTCGCCTGGAGGAGCACACCGATGAGGACGACGGCGGAAAAGAGCCGCTTTCCGTAGAGGATCACGAAGCGCTGGACGAGGAGCGTGGTCACGTACGTCAGCACGGTCACACCGACGACCATGGCGGCACGCTGGAGGTCCTCGACGAGGGTCAGCGCGAGCCAGCCCGGCGTGATCATGCCGCCGGGGGAGAGATTGGTCGTCAGGTAGCAGATCAGGGAGAACATCAGGCCCAGGCCGATGCCTATGGCGGCGATCTCGGGCGTGAGGACTGCGGGGATCAACGGGGTTCTCCAGGATTCTGCGGGGTCTGCGGCGGCTGCGGACCGTGGCCGTACGGGGGCTGCTGGGGCTGCCGACCGGGGTCGGGCTCACGGTCGTCCGCCGCGTCGGCCGGCAGCCGTACCGGCTCGAAGGGGCCGCGGGGACGGGCCGGCCGCTGGTAGCGCTGTTCGTAGGCCTCGGGGTAGGGCTGGAACGGGTCGATGTGGGGTGAGTAGCGGGGGAGCGCCAACGTGTCCTCGTGGCGCGGGTGCTGAGCTCCCGCGGCGGGTGCGGGAGCTGGTGCGGCGGGTGCGGGCGGCTGCTGACCGGTCAGGCGGGCCACCAGCTCGGTGGCAGGCTCGGCCGACCGCGGGGGGGCCTGCGTGGGTACGACCACCGGCAGCGCGGCCGTCGCGGCGGGGTCACCGGCCGGGTCCGCCGCCGAAGCCACCGACGCCGATGAAGGTACGGGGGCGGGGGCGGGCGCGGACGCTGCCGCAGGGACGGCGCCCTGCCCCGGAACCGGGTCCGGGTCCGGCGTCTCGTCCGCCGGCAGCTCCGCCAGGTGCTCAAGCAGCAGCTCGCCCTGCCCGTGGATGTTGCCGATCGCGACCAGCGACGAGTCCGGCCCGAGCCGCTCCAGCAGCTCCCGCATGAACTCCTCCGGGTCGCGCTTGTCACCGCCCAGGTCCACTGCGCGCGAGCGCCACTCCGCCGGGATCGCGTCGATCGCGCTCTTCGCCGGGTGCCCGATCACGAACACCTGGTCCGGCTGGAGGTCGGGGACGATCTCGCCCATCTGGCCGTTGCGCTCGACGCGGTCGGGGCGGCAGTTGATGACGACGTTCAGCGGGCGGGCGATCGCGCCCAGGTCGAGGAGCTGGTTGATGTTCATCAGCGTCGACTCGGGGTCGTTCGCCGCGAAGACGTTCGCGAACCGCAGCCGCTTCCCGTCCGGCGTGAGATACCGCTCGACCGACAGGACACCCGGGTCCGGCGGGGCGTCGTACATGCCCTGGAGCGCCGTCTCGCGCTCCACGCCCATCAGTTCGGCGACCTTGAGCGCGATCGACACGTTCTCCTTGAACGTGAACCAGCTGAAACCGCGCAGCTCCTCGTCGCTGACCGTCTCCGGATCCGCGTAGATCAGTTGGCAGTTCCGCGCGTCCGCCTCCTCCTTGAGGATGTCGAAGCGCTCCTTCTCCGCCGTCACACAGATGCCGTCCTCCGGCATCGAGCGCGACAGCGAGCGCGCCACGTCGTCCAGCGTCGGGCCCATTTCGGCGAGATGGTCCTCACGGACGTTGCACAGCACGCCGATCGTGGAGCGGATCAGCTTGGACTGGTTGATCTCCTGGAGAGCAGGCATGACGGCCATGCACTCGATGACCAGCGCGTCCGGGTTGTACGCCGCGGCGCGCCGTACGATCCCGATCTGCTCCACCACGTTCGCGATGCCGAACTTCCGGTAGACCGGCTCCTCGGTCGCGTCCGGGTGGATGAACCGGGCCGCGGTGCCGGTGGTCTTGGCGACCGTGATCAGGTCGCCGCCGCGCAGCGCGCCCGCGCAGAGGCGGGTGATGGAGGACTTGCCGCGGATGCCGTTGACCAGCACCCGGGCGGGGATGCGGTTGAGGTTGGTGAAGTGGCGGCGCTGCTCCACGACGCCGGCGACCAGCAGGATCGCGCCGCACACCAGCAGCACGGTGTAAAGGAAGAGCACGGTCGGTCAGTTCCTTCCGGCGGGTGCCTGCGCGGGGGCCGCGGCGGGGGCCGTCGCCCCCGCGCTGTCCCGCTTGCGTTGTTCGAGCACCTGCTGGCGCAGCAGTTCCAGGGAGCGGGCGATGGCGCCGACCTCGTCGTGGTGGCGCGGGTAGAGCACGGTGCGGCGGTCGCCGCCCGCGAGCGATTCGGCCTGCTTGGCCACCTCGCGCAGCGGCCGTACGACGATGATGTGCAGCCAGCCCAGACACGCGGCGGCGGCGGTGATGCCGAGGAGGCCAGCGAGCACGGTGCGGTTCTGAAGGCTGTACTCGGGGATCGCGAGGCCCGCGGCCGGCTGCCAGCTCACCACGCTCCAGTTGAGCGAACTGGCGGCGCCGCCGCCGACGAACGGGGCCGCGCCGGCCACCTGTACGCCGCCGCCGTCGCGGTAGACGACGGCGCCCGCGCGGGCGCTGACGCCGGTCTTCTGGCTGGTGCCCGCGACGAGTTCCGTCAGGCGTGCCGACGGCAGGTCCTCGAAGGCGAGATAGCCCGAATTGCCGCCCAGGACGCGCCTTTCGGCGTCGACGACACGGATCTCGCCGAGGCCGGGCCGCTTGAGGAGCGAGTTGATGAAGTCGATGCGGAACTCGCCGATGACCGAACTGCCGTCACGGCCGGGCAGTTCGGCGTAGCTCGCGATGACCGGTTCGGTGCCGGAGTCGTTGAGGACGGTGATCGGGTCGGCGAACGGCCTGCCGTCGGCGGCGGCGTCCTTCGCCCCGTCCTTGCTTCCTTCCCCGTCCCCGTTCTTGCCCGCGCCCTCGCTCCCGCTCTCGTCCTTCGGGTTGTCGGGCAGCCGGGGGGACTCGCCGGACCGCGCCACGATGGTGCCGTCGGCGTCGCGTACGTACAGCGAGCGGTAGCGCGAGTGGTCGGTACGCGTGCGCTCCAGGACCTTCGTCATGTCCTCGGGCGAGGTGCGCTCGCCGAGCAGACCGGCGACGGACAGCAGGTCGGCGTGGCCCTCGTTGAGCGAACGGCGGACGCGGTCGGAGAGGGTGTCGGTGCGCTCGCGCTGGTCGTTGGTGATCTGTTCCGGTACGACGGCGGTGGCGTCGGCCCGGTTGAGCAGGAGCAGCATCGGGGCGGACCAGACGAGCAGCAGGATGCCGCAGACCGCGAGCAGGGCGCGGGCGCCGAACCGACCCCGGCGCGGCCGTGCGGCGGAGCCGCCGGACGTACCGTCCGCGGCCCCGTCCGCCTCGGAGCGCTCCCCGAGCAGCTGGCGGCGCAGCCGCTCCAGCGCGTCGCCGATCCGGGCGGCTTCGCCGAAGCGGGGCGCGAGGACAGGACGGGTCAGATCGCCGCGGGTCAGGCGCCGGCTCTCCAGGAAGAGCCGCAGCAGCGGCCGTTGGACCGTACCGAGCAGGACGCCCACGGCGAGCGCGCCGATCAGCAGCAGTGCGCCGGCGGCGAGCAGCCCGAACAGCGGGTCGGTCACCCGGGTCGGGTCCTCGGCGACGTCCACCATGGCGACGACCGTCAGTCCGAGCGAGGTGGCGACCGTGCCCTTGCCGGGCTCCGGGCCGGTGAGGGCCGCGTAACCGGCGATGGCGCGGTCGCCCTCGAAGAGGTCGCCGCGCAGGCTGCCGCTGACTCCCGTGTAGCCGCCCTGGCCGGGCTCGTTGGCCTTGAGGGGGTGCTCCTTGGCGCGCTTGGCCGCGACCTTGGCGAACGCCTTGAGCTGCTTCTCGGAGCGTGCGACGCCGGTGCGCTCGTCCTCGGTGAGGACCTGCTCGCTCTCCGGGATGCCGTCGCTGCTGAGGATGCGCCCGGTGCTGTCGATGACCGCGATGGAGCGGAACTTGCCGAGGCTGATGCCGGGGAAGCGCAGGCTGCTGGAGGCGATGAGCAGTTGCTGGTGCTGTCCCTTCCAGGACAGCACCTGGAGGGAGAGCAGCCGGGTCTCGCCGTTGGCGAGGCGCACCATACGGGGGCTGAGCCCGTCCTCCTCGGAGAGCTTGGAGGTGTCGATCGCGGCCACGGGCACGTTCTCGCCGCGGGCCGCGAGCATCCGGCCGGAGGATATCTCCACGACGGCGGTGCCGACCCACTTCTGGTAGACGCTGCCGATCTTGTCGACCACGGCGTCCGGCTGGGCGGGGTCACCCGCGTTGAACAGTCCGGCGGTTCTGGCCAGGTCCGCCGCGCTCTCGTCGATGGAGGCGCGCATCGCGACGGCGCCGTCCTCGGCGAAGTGCGCCTGTGAGGTCATGACGGCCTTCGGGACGGAGTCCTCGCTCGCGCGGCCGAAGCCGAGGGCCGTGATTCCCGCGAGGGAGAGCAGGAGCGCGGACAGGACCGCGATGGGCGGGCGAATGCCGCCCAATAGGGACATGTCGGCCCGTCTGCGGACCTTGTGCCGTCGCTTCGCGGGCGAAGCGGCCATGAGCGTTCCCTTTCGGATGTTCGTGATCGGCGGGTGCTGTGCGTGCGTGCGGGCGCGCGGGGATCCACCCGACAGGACCTAGCCGCAAGAGTCCGACTCGCAAGCCTTGGGGATGGTTGCACAAAGAGTGACCGGTGTGACTTACGCGACGTTTGGACCGGGGGATTCCGCCCACGCGCGCGTGGGCGTGCTCCAGCGGTTCGGATGCTGGGCCCTGAGCGTGTCCGAGGGCTTACGTACCGAGGGGCACCCGCTCAATTCTCGATGGCGGACAGGGCCTGCCCGGCGGTGTTGTCGGCACCCCCGGCTCAGTCCGGCAGCTCGTTCAACGGCCGCAGACCGTCCTTCGCCGCGCCCCTGTTGAGCATCGTGCCCCGGGTGCGTTCGAAAGCGAGCCGGTACTGGGCCCGTTGCTCGGCCGACAGACCCTTGTCGTCGCGCAGCGCCCCCGCGATGTCCAGCAGCCGGTGGTCCTTCGCCGCGCCCTTCACGGGGTCGGGGGACTGCTCGACTACCACGCCGTCCGTGCCCGCGTCCGCCTCGCCCTCCTCCTCCGGCGGGATCGTGACGAAGGTCGGCGCGTACCGCGCCTGCACGTCCCACCCGCCGCCGGACTTCTTGCGGAACTCGAACCAGCCGATCGCGCCTTCCTCGGTCAGCCCGGACGGTACGTCGTGCCGTGCGAGCTGGTTCCCGAGGCCGTACGCGATCCACGTACCGTCCACCTTCTCCATCGGCTGCACCACATGCGCGTGGTGGCCGACGATCAGGTCGATCCCGGTCTCCTTCGCGATCCGCCGGCCCAGTTCGAGCTGCGTGGAATGGGGGTCGGGGTGGTGCTCCCGCCCCCAGTGGATGCTCAGGATCACCACATCGGCGCCCGCCTCGCGCGCGGCCTTCTCGGCGGCGGCGATCGTGTCGAGCGAGTTCTTGTTGCTGAGCCAGGGCTTGTCCGCCGGTACCTCACGGCCGTTGAACCCGAGGGCGGACGAAATCTGCGCCACACGCACGCCCTTGACGTCCATGATCAGCGGCTTGGCCGCCTCGGCCGCGCTGCGCGCGGAACCGGTGTGCTTCAGCCCGGCCGCGTCCAGCGCGTCCAGGGTGCGTTTCACACCGGCGGGGCCGTCGTCCAGCGTGTGGTTGGAGGCGGTCGAGCAGGTGTCGTATCCGGTGTCCTTGATCGCCTCGGTGATCTGCGGCGGCACGAGGAAGTCGGGGAAGCCGCGGAAGGGGCCCTTCGGTCCCGCGACCACCGGCTCGAAGTGGCAGATGGCCAGATCGGCTTTGCTGATGACGGGCTTCACCCCGGCCATGATCTTGTGGAAGTCGGGGTCGGGAACGTCCGCGCCGACTTTCTCGCCGACCGGCTCGGGGACTTCGGTGACACCGGCGTCCCGGTACGCCTGTTGCGTCAGCTGCGGGTGGATCAGGATGTCGCCGGCCGCGGCGACGGTGAACGCGGGGTCGCCCTTCGGCTCCGCGGCGTCGCTTTCGCCGCCGACGAGGGAGCAGCCGGCCGCCGTCGTCGCGAGGAGCGCGAACGCCAGCGCGACGGTACTCCTGGGCAGGCGGTCGCGTATGACGGACATGTTTCTTTGTGGTGTCACGCTGATATTTTCACTCGACAATGAGCCCTGTTCCGACCAAAAAGATAACGGTAGCGACAAACCTGCCGCGTACCGCCGTACTTCTGGCGCTCCTGGTGGCAGCGGTCGCGGTGGTCGTCCCGGCTCTCGACAGCGCCCTCACCGACACCCCGTCCCCCGGCCCCGGCCCCGCCGAAGGCCCGTCGTCAGGACTGGAGCGCAGGCTCTCCGCGTACGCCACGGAGGTCGTCGCGGACTCCCGCTTCCGGCCCCCGGACCGCGCCGAACGCGAGGCTCTCGCCGAGGGCGTGGCGCTGTACGTGGACGGTGAGCACGCGAAGGCCGAGCGCAGGCTGGCCGACGCGGACTTCGGCGTACGGATCGTGCGGGACACCCCGCGCGACGGGGACGGCCCCGGCCGCCGGTACGCGGAGATCGCCGACCGGGGCGACGAGTCGCGGCGCGGCTGGGGACGGGTCTACGTCGACCTGGACACCGCGCCGCGCTACAGCGTGCAGGTCCCGCACCCGGTCGCCGACGCGTACACCGACCGCCTCGGCGCGGGCGTACTGCGCGGCGCCCCCGGCGGCATCCTGGTCATCGCGGGCGCCCACCGCAGGGCGGGCGAGGGCGACGCGGCGGATGTCGCCCACCGCCGGGACACGGTCTTCCACGCGATCACCGCCGAACTCGTGGACCGGTCCATCCCCGGCATCCAGGTCCACGGCTACGCCGACAGCACCCTCCCCGGCCGCGATCTCGTCATCTCCACGGGCGCGGGCGACCACGCGCGCCCCCAGGCCCGCACGCTCGCTGGCGCGTTGGACGACTCCGGGTTCCGCGTCTGCCGGGCCTGGGAGGAGAAGTGCCCGCTCGAAGGCCGTAACAACAAACAGGGCAGAGTCGCCGCCGACGAGGGGGTGCCCTTCCTGCACGTCGAGGTGAACCGGACGGTACGGGGCGACGCGGCGCACACGGACAGCGCGGTCGCGGCGATGGCGGCGGCGGTACGGGAGTGGGGCGGCGGAAATTGACCTGCGCCGCCGTGCCCATCCGTACCCGAGTTCTGCGTGGAACGCAGCAGGGGCGAACGTGCGGCGGGCGTGGGGGTGGACGGGGCGGGGGCGGCGTAGGCGGGTCGGCCCGTTCACGGTGGCAAGTTCAGGCAAGTTCCTGGCCCCTGGAGCGGACGCACGGCAACATCAGCCGTACAGAAAGTCACCGGTGGTGGAGGTGGGCAGCATGGCCCTGCGTAAACTCGGCAAGGATCCCGAGAGCCCCAACGGCGGCTCTCCCACGGTGTATCTGGACGACACCACGGACAGCTACCTCGTCCAGGGCTTGAGGGTTCTGGAGATGCGCGACGGCTACATGAAGTCGGACCCTGCCTTCATCGACTGGCGCGCCGGGCAGCGTATCGACGCGGCCGAGCGCTGGCCGGACTGGTATGAGCTGGTGCGCAAAGCAACTGCTCGCGGGGTGGATGTACGCCGGGCCCGTATCGTTTCGGAGCCCGTCAGCGAATACATCCGCTTCGAGCACGAGGTGACGCAAGAACTGAACATCGCGGCCGGAGAGAAGGTCCGTTGGCTCTCCCGTCGTCACGTGACAGGCATCGCTCTTCCCGGCAATGACTTCTGGCTGTTCGATGAGAGTCTCGTCCTCATCAACCACTTCGACGGGGACGGCGACTCCCTGGAGCACGATGTGACGACCGACCCCGAGGTGGCGAAGCTCTGCGCCTCAGCTTTCGAGACCGTGTGGGAACTCGGAACGGAGCACGAGGAATACCGGCCGAGCTGACCCCGTCCCAACCGCACGGACAACTCAGATCATGCGATCCTCACGGAACCCGCCACCACCGCCATCCTCGTCAAGCGTCCAGGAGGCCACAAAGGCTCTGGGGCTGCGTCTTCGCGAGATCAGGAAGAACGCCGGGCTCACCGCTCGCGCGTTGGCCGGGCAAGCCGGCTGGCATGAATCGAAGTGCTCCCGCTTCGAGAGCGGGGGCCGACGCCCTTCAGAGGCGGACCTGCGTGCGTGGGCACTTCACTGCGGAGTTCCGCAGCTCGCCGAAGAATTGGTGACCACCGCGCGCGGTATCGAGGGGATGTATGTCGAGTGGCGTCGAATGGAGCAGACCGGGCTCAAACGCGCCCAGGAATCCGTACTTCCCCTCTGGGAACGGACTCGGCGGTTTCGCATCTACTCGTCCTGGCTCATCCCGGGCCCCGTGCAGACCGCGCCGTACATCGAGGCGCTGTTGAAGTCCATCCGCGATCGGCGGGGGCTTGTCGACGATGTGGAGGATGCCGTCCGGGTACGCGTGGACAAGCAGCGTGTTCTTCATGAGGGCGATCATCGCTTCGCCCTGCTTCTGGAGGAGAGTGTCCTGCGCCACCGCATCGGCGGCCCGGAGGTCATGGCGGGCCAGCTGAGACACCTTCTCGTGGCTGCGTCCCTTCCTTCGGTGAGTCTCGGCATCATCCCCGTGACCGCTGATCGCACCAGCCTCTGGCCGGTTGAGGGATTCTTCCTCTTCGATGAGGCAGAGGTGAATGTCGAGCTGGTCTCCGCGCATCTCAGCGTCAAGCATTCCCACGAGATCGGAATGTACGTTCAGATGTTCTCCGATCTGTCGGAACTCGCCGTTTACGGTTCAGCGGCAAGAGAATTGATCAGTGCGGCCGTTGAATCTCTCCGGTGATCGCAGGCAAGTTCCGGCAAGCTCATTGATGAACCCATTTCCCCGCCTTTAGCGTCGGACTCCGCCAATCTGTTGGAGGAGCACATGAGTACCGCCACCAAGAGCACAGTGGAACTGGTCGAGTTGGGCAAGTTCTTCACCATCACCGCACGTCGGCTCGACGTCGGCCACGCCGCACCGGAGATGTTCTCAACGGCGATCGACGCCGTGTGGCACCAGTTGGCCGACGCATCCCGGGCTCACGCGGCGTTCACCACCGAGCACGCTGGTCGAGAGCTGGCCCATGTCGAGACGGCAGGACGCGGGCCCATCGCCTGGGTGGCCGCGTACGAGGAGATGTACGGCCCCCTGCCGGAGATCTGGTTCACCCACGCCGACGGCACGATCAACGAGCGGTCCCTGGCCTTCTACCGCAAGACCGGCACGGTAGTGGCCGAGTGGGACTGCTCACCCACGCCCAGCGACGGCGACATGGCGCCGAAAGCGGCCACACGGTGATCACCGCACCGACCGACGGAGCGTCCCGGCCGACCGCCGGGGCGCTCCGCCTCGTTGAGCACCGGTCGGAGAATCCCGCGAGAGTGGACGTGTCCGGTTACGTCGAGGCGATGTACGGGCACTGCCCGTTCCTCGAAGCGTCCGTCGCTCGGGGTATGACGGGCTGGACGGTGTACGGATCGCGACGGGCGCCGAACGGTACTCGGTCGAGGCGGAGTTGTTCCACGCCGCCGTCCACGCCG
The DNA here is from genome assembly GCF_042714995.1 of Streptomyces sp. NPDC058665. Classification (NCBI taxonomy): domain Bacteria; kingdom Bacillati; phylum Actinomycetota; class Actinomycetes; order Kitasatosporales; family Streptomycetaceae; genus Streptomyces; species Streptomyces sp. NPDC058665. Next base: position 128,214 of record NZ_JBHXRX010000014.1, on the reverse strand, counting down.
CTGAGCGGGTACGTCCGTCGGCGAATCGGAATGGCGCACTCGGCTGCGAGAACATCGTCCTTCTGGCAGGTGCGTCGGACGCGGACCACCGGAAACTGATGGCATGGCCCCACTGGGCGCTGAAGCACCTTTACGGGCCCGTGGGGATCATGTTCGGCAAGTTCGCCCAAGGAGCCCACGAACGTGACAGGTCCGGCCGGAACATTCCACCGGCCCCGTTCTCGTTTCTCCCCGTGCGTGCCTCGATACGACGGCTCGACCCTGACTTCCTGAAGGACACCCCCGAGCTGTCGACAGCGCTGGCCATGGCCGACGACGACGGCCGCGACGTATTCGAGAAGATCCCCTGCGACTGGAAGACGGTACGAGAATGGGCGAGTTCGCTCCCTGCCCCGCGGAAGCGCTGAAGGCCGCCGAGACCGTCTGTGGCCGCCCTGTCGAGTTGACGGAGATCACCGACCGGCGCGGCTCCGCCGTGTGGAGGGCAACGGGTGCCGTCACCACCGTTGCTGTCAAGTACGGCTACGGAGAAGGCGAGGAGAACACCGCGCGGGAAGTCGCGGTCCTTGACCAGCTCTCCGGCTGCACCGTCACGGCAGGGCGAGCCGCCGGTGGCACCTGGTATGTCACGCCGTGGCTGGAAGGGCCATCAACCTGGAAGGTCTTCGCACCAGTTCGGGACGGCGGGGAGGGCCAGGGCCGTCAGGACGACCGTAATCCGGTCCTCGCGGAGGCTGTCCGGCTGTGCCGCGCCGTCGACGATCTCCACGCCGAGGGATGGGTACATGGGGACCTCCAGCCCTCCCACGGCATCCACACGGATACCGGCGTCAAACTCATCGACTTCGCGTGGTCGTGGCACGAAGGTACGGGTACGCCCCTCTGGCCGACCTTCCACGGCGGCATCACGCACCTGGTCGCACCGGAGTTGGCCGCGTGGATCACCGACGGGCCGCAACCCGTAGTGCCATCCGCGCGGTCCGACGTCTATGCCCTCGCCGGAGTGCTCTGGACCTGTGCGACCGGCAGGTGGCCGCTGGACTACACGGCGGCCGGCATCCGGCCGGACGTAGGACCGGCCAAGCGACGGGCGGCCATCGCCACCGGCAGGATCCCGCTGGATTCCGCCACCCCGTGGCCGGAGTTCCAGGACGTGCTGCGCCCCGTCCTGTTGTCCGGCCCTGAGGACCGGCTCACAGCGGCCGAACTCGGCGACGCACTGGCGTCACTGCCGTGATGGAGCTGCGGGAGCTTACATCGGACGATGCGCCGGAAGTCCAGAGAATCTACAGCGGCCGGTCGTTGCGATTCCTGGGCCGTGGCCCGATGGGTGCCGATGAGGCAGCGGCGTACGTCGCCGCGGCGACGGCCCGGCCCCGTCTCCGGTTCATCCTCGGCATCGACATCGAAGGCGACTTGGTCGGCGCCATCAAGCTGAACGTGACCAACACCGAGGGCCGAGTCAGCTACATCCTGCGCCACGACAGGTGGGGACGCGGCTTCGCCACCGGCGCCGTGACCGAACTGCTGGCGCTCGCCTTCGGCGCACTGTCCCTGTCCACCGTGCGCGCCAAGCACCAGGTGGAGAACGGAGCTTCCGGAAGAGTCCTGGTGAAAGCGGGCTTTACGCACACAGGAACGGCGGACGGCTTCTCGCAGTACGTCGCGAAGCGCACACAGCCTGGTGACCAGAGGCCTCTCAATGTTGCGGTTGGTTCACGGCGTTGTCCCGGCCGGGTCCTGGAGCCACCGTTGCCGGGGCGGCGGCGTTAACGTACCTGGTCGCAGGACCGCGCGCCTTTGCGTGAGCGGACTGCTCATGCTCATACGACTTCACGGGGGTACGGCGACATGTTCACGGGGTACGGCACAGCGGGCGCCAGGTCTTCCCGGCGGCGGATACTTCGGCTGGCCGGGGGCGGTCTCATGGTGACAGCCCTGGGGGCCGGGACGGCCGGCTGCCGCGAGGAAGTGACTGAGGACGAGGGCTCCGGGGGCGCCGGGGGCGCCGAGACGTCGGAGGGCGCCACCCCCCAGGACGGGCAGGCGCCCAAGCCGCTGTGGACGAAGCCGATTTCGGCCCAGACATACGGGGACAACGACGAACTCGTCGCCGTGGACGGCGTGGTGGTGGCGACCGGTGACCCGCTTGCCGCCCTCGACGGGGCGACCGGCAAGCCGAAGTGGTCGCTGGAGGGCGGCGCGATCCCCGGTGCACCGCTGCTGCTCGGCGACGGCACCCTGTATTTGGCCAGTGGCCAGTACGACGGCACTCTCGCCGGGTACGACCCCGCTTCAGGCAAGGAGACCTGGCGCAGCCACCTGGGCAAGGAGTACCGGCAGCCGAGGCCGATCGCGGTGGACGAGAAGCAGGTGTACGTCATCGCCGAGATCCTTGAGGCAGACGGCTCCTCCTACACCAACGTGATCGCCGCGTTGGACAGCGCCACCGGCAGGGTGGTGTGGAAGGAGCAGCGCGACGTCGGTACCGAGCAGAGCGGAGTTCACGCCGTCGTACAGGGACGCCACCTCGTCTACACGGACTTCAAGAAGAACCTCACCGTTCGCGACACGGCCACCGGCAAGCAGGTGTGGACGCAGAAGACGACGAAGACGAGCTTCAGTGTCTTCGCCGTCCACCAGGAGCTGGTGATCGTCCCGCAGGGGCAGAAGCTCCAGGCGTTCAACCTGTCCGACGGCGTTGAGAAGTGGTCCTTGCAGACCGAGAAGTTCGACTCGTTCAAGGAGCCGACCGTCCTGGAGGACGTACTCCTTGTCGCGGACAGTGGCAGGACGCTCTGGTCCATCGAGCCGCAGACCGGAAAGAAGATCTGGCAGTCCAAGGCCCTCGCGAAGGCGAACGCGCAGGTGCCCCGGCAGTTCGTCCAGGCGGGCGGCACGCTCTACGGAGCCACCGACCTCGACAAGCAGGGCGGCATCCACGCCTTCGACGCGAAGACCGGTGCCCTGCGCTGGACGTTCAACGACAAGTCCGGCGACTACCACGCGTGGATCGTGGCCACCGACGGCAAGCACGTCTTCGCCCTGCACGGCAAGCAGTTGCACGCGCTTCCCGTGTAGCGGGTACGGCTTCTGAGACATCTGTGGGCTGCCTCCGGGAGGGAGGCAGCCCACAGACGCGACCGGTGAACACCGGCCCGGCCGCGGCAGTTTCGGGCTGACCGTCAGCGAAGCCGGGGGAGTATGCCTGGCTCGACGATCCTGGCGGGTTCTGGATCCTCCGTTCCGCCGTCACTGGCTGATTACTCACCGCCCCAACCGTCTCTCACGGTGCCCGAACCGGTCCGGAGAGTGCCCGAGGCATGCCCGAATAGCCCGCAAACGTCTCTTGGCGCGTTTCATACCGTCGATCGTGATCGTTCGTGGGCCGCGCCGGGGTCGTTTGCGGTTCGGATCGTAGGGGGCGCCGGATCGGCCAAAACGTGAGAAAGGCCGGATTGGCACAGAGTCAGGCGGACACGGGGTGTAGTCATCGCAGCAAACGACCCACAAACGACCCCTGTGCGGTGCTGCAACGAGAGCGGGAAATCGTCACTGTGTAGGGGCGCCTGCCGCCGGTAGGGCGAGTTCCGGTTCCGCTGACCGATCTGAGAGCACCCGATCAGTTCTAACCATGTTGACAGTTGACAGATGTCTCATTCGAGAGGGCTGTACAGGCGCATGAGTGGCTATTTCACCACGGAATTCCATGAACGTCTCAGGGCGCAGGTCCGCGCATTCGCCGAGGCCGAAGTCCGCCCTCGGATCCCCGAGATGGAGGCATCCAAGGCCGTCCAGCACGAGCTGTCCCAGTTGATCGCCTGGCAGGGCTGGCTGGGCGTCACCATCGATCCCATGTACGGCGGCATGGGAGCCGGCCATGTCGCGAAGACCATCATCATCGAGGAACTGGCCCGGGTCAGCGGTGCCATGGGTGCCATGGTGCAGGCATCCCAGCTCGGTGTCGCGAAGATCATTCACTTCGGCAACGACACCCAGAAGAAGACCTGGCTCCCCGAGATCGCGGCCGGCGCCTGCCTGCCGACCATCGCCGTGACGGAGACCGGCTCGGGCGGTCATGTCCTCGGCATGGAGGCCACCGCCCACCGCGACGGTGACGACTACGTACTCAACGGCGCCAAGGTGTTCGTCGGCAATTCACACGTCGGCGATCTGCACGGTGTCGTCGTGCGCACCGGACCGGGCAGCAAGGGCCTCTCCGCCTTCCTGGTGGAGTCGGACCGCCCCGGCTTCTCGCTGGCCCCGCACCGGCCCGCCATGGGCCTGCACGGCTTCTCGTTCGGTGAGCTGATCTTCGACAACTGCCGGGTGCCCGCGGCCAATCTGCTGGGCAACGAGGGCGACGGGCTCCCCGTCGCGTACTCCTCCAGCATCCTCTACGGCCGTGCCAACCTCACCGCCGTCGCCCTCGGCATCCACCGGGCGATCCTGGAGGAGACGATCGCGTTCGCGAGCTCACGCCAGCGTTACGGCGCGCCCCTCGCCGAACTCCCCACCATCAAGCAGAAGCTGGGGAAGATGCAGTCGGCGTTCATGACCGCCCGGCTGACGGCGTATCACGCCGTGCACCTGCTGGACCAAGGGCTGCCGTGCGACGCCGAGTTGATGAACGCCAAACTCGTCAACGTCGAGTCGGCGATGGACTCCGCCCGTGCCGCCATGGAGATCCACGCGGGCATCGGCCTCTCCGCCGACCTGCCCATCGAGCGCTTCACGCGCGACGCGTTCCACATCTTCGCACCGGCCGGCACGTCCGACATCCAGCTCCAGCGGCTGGCCGAGACGGCGCTGGGCACCTCGAAGGGCGACTGGTCACGACGACTGGCCGCCCACGCCGGAGCGGGGGCGGCTGTCACCGTCTGAGATTGTGATCCGTTGAAGCTCTAACTCGCCGGCCGGAGCCGGCTGTTGCCGGCCGTTGTACGTCGAAGTGCCGTGAGGCCCGCATTCCGGTGCGGGCCTCCGCCGCTTTCCGGCGCCGGCCTCCATCCGTCCCGCACGCGTTCTAGCGCGGGCCTCCACCGGTGCGCTGGTAGATCATGCGCATCAGCTCGTCGCGGCTCTCCTTGATGAGCTGGAGCGTGTCGCGGCCCGTCTCCTTGCCGCGCGGGTCCGTACCCACGAAGCAGACCGTGCCCAGCACCGTGTCCGTACGCTCGTCAATGAGCGGAGCGCCCGCGTACGTACGGATACCGATCAGGTCCACCACCTCGTTCGAGGCGAACCGCGGATACGCGTACACGTCCGGAAGCACCAGCGCCTTACGGCGGTTGAGGACGTCCGGGCAGTACCCGTGGTCACGGGACATGATCCGGCTCACCTCGGGCGCGGCGTTCGCGCCCGCCTCGCCCGACGGAGCCGCCGCCGCGCCCGGCGTGTGCAGACCGGCGAAGAACTGGTGGCCGGTGATGAAGTTGACCATCGCGTACGGCGCGCCCGCCGCCTGCGCCAGCTGCGTCGCGAAGGCGTCGAACTGCGCGTCGGGCATGTCACCCAGACCCAGCTCACGCAGCCGGGCCTCGCGCTGCGCCAGTTCCATGTCGGGCGCGGGCAGATGCAGTCCCGCTTCGGTGTCGTACGTCATGAGGTGGCTCCCAAGTCGCTGGAGTGCTGAAGGGGGGGTGCGGCGGGCGGGGCCTGGACGGCCCGCTCCCGCGCGCGGCGGAGCGAGACCGCGTGCGCGTACGAGACGAGTGAGACCAGTACGTGCTTGGCCGACGCCGGATCGCGTGCGTCGCAGAGCAACACCGGTACGTCAGCCCTGAGTTCGAGCGCCTCGCGGACCTCTTCCGAGCTGTAGCGGTAGGCGTCGTCGGCGTCGAACTCGTTGACGGCGACGACGAAGGGCACGTCGCGGCTCTCGAAGTACTCGACGGCGGCGAAACAGTCCAGCAGCCGGCGGGTGTCGGCCAGGACGACGGCCCCGATGGCACCCAGCGACAGATCGTCCCAGGTGAACCAGAACCGCTGCTGTCCCGGAGTGCCGAACAGAAGCAGCACCATGTTCTGCTTCTGGAGGGTGATACGGCCGAAGTCCAGGGCGACCGTGGTGGTCGCCTTGTTCTCGATGCCCTCCAGCCGGTCGGTGCCCGTCCCGCTGCTCGCGGAGGTCAGTGTCTCCTCGGTCGACAGCGGCTTGATCTCGCTGACCGCGCCGATCATGGTGGTCTTGCCGACGCCGAAGCCGCCGCCGACCACGATTTTCAAGGCGATGGGATCGTCAGACGACATAGGTTCGTAGCCCCTCAAGCACTGCCTCCAGCAGATTCGGATCTTTCGGGTCGGCCGTTCTCGTGGGCATCGCCATGATCAGTGCCCCCGCGTCCAGCAGGTCGGAGAGCAGGATCTTGGCCACCTGGACCGGCTGGCCCAGCGTGGCGGCGACCTCCGCGACCGACCGTGCCTCACCGCGGCAGAGCGCGAGACAGTGGGCCGCCTCCGGGCTGAGGTAGCCCTCCGGCGCCGTGGCGCGTGCCTTGAGGAGCGACGACAGACTCATCTCGTTCGTGGGCCGGGTTCGCCCACCCGTCAGGGCGTAAGGACGGACCTCGTGCTCGTCGTCGTCCACCCAGGGGGTGCCGTCTAAAGCCGCCATGTCAGTGCACCCGGTCGTCGGCGGAGGGCTGGCGGAGCCGCGGCGGTGTACTCAGGTGCTCGGGCACGCTCTTGACCAGCTGCCCCATCTCGAAACCGACGGCGCCGAGGTCCGCGCTGTCGGATGCCAGTACACCCAGTACCGCCCCGGGGCCGGCCATGGACACGAAGAGCAGCCCGTTGTCGTGTTCGACCACCACCTGCCTGACCCTGCCGTCGGCCGGACCCTTGATGTCACGGACGCCGCCGGCCAGGGAGCACAGCGCGGTGCTGATCGCGCTCAGCTTGTCCGCCGAGTCGATGCTCAGACCGTACGAGTGCTTGCGCACTCCGTCACTGGAAGCCAGGACGGCGCCCTCCGTACCGGGGACGCGCCTGATGAAATCAGCCATCAACCAGTCCAGATCGGGCTGCTGGGCCGAAAAAACTTCGTTTGGCAAGAGAGTGACTCCGTAAGTGGTTGGGCGACCGCCGAAGGCAGCGTCAGCTCGTCTGGTCGGAGGGCCCCTGGGGGCCGTCTTCCGAACTGGCGAGCCTGATGCCGGAGGCGAAACGAGCCATCAGATCCGGATTCGGTGCGACGACCTCTCGGTCGGCGTCGGCGAGCCGCGGGAACTCAGGTCCGCGGTACGTCTCGCTCCGCCGGGGCAAGGTGGGCCGACGGCCGGGGGGAGTGTTGGCGTCGCTGGGGGGTGAGGCCTGGGTGGATCGGGGGACCTCGGGGGGTGTGACGTCGGCAGAGCCGGTGGTGGAGCGGCCGGCACTGGATTGGCCGGAGTTCGGGTGGGCGGTGGCGGAGGGCCGGCCGCCACCGGTGTGTCCGGAGCCGTACGGGGACTCTCCGTGGACGCCGTTGAGGGTGCCGGGGGTGTGGGCACCCCCGTGGCCGCCGGTGCCGTTGGTGCCGCCCGTCTGGCCGTTGCTCGCGCTGTAGGGGGCGGGTTTCCGCTGGGGGAGCGGGACTTCGCCGTTGGAGCCGGGGCCGGCCGTCGCCGTCGCCGCCGCGGCGACGTGGGCCGAGGGCGAGCCGATGCGGCGTACGGACGGCGTCTCGCCGTGCGTGCCGCGACCGCCGCGCGAGCTGCGGGAGCCGGCCTCGGCGGGCAGCGGGCTGCGGTGGTCGGAGGACGAACCGTACGACGGCTGGGGGGCCTGGTACGGCGAGTCCTGGGACGCCTGCTGGGGTATGTACGCGGTGTGCGCGGGCGTCTGCGGTGACGCCTGCTGTGCGGCGGGTTGTTGGTGCGACCAGGCGGCGCCCGACGAGGGCTCGTGCGACGGCTCCGTACGCTGCGCGTGCTCGGCGGCCTGGTCGGGCTGCCGGCGCTGCTCGTGGTCCGTCTCACGCTGCACGGGCTGCGGGGGAGCCGCGTCGAGGAGCGCGTTCGGCAGTACGACGACGGCCTGGGTGCCGCCGTATATGTTGCGGCGCAGCGCGACCTCGATGTCGTGTCTGCGCGCGATCTGCGCGACCACGAACAGCCCGATCCGGCCGTCCTCCAGCTGCTCGCGGATGTCGAACTGGTCCGGCCTGGTGAGCAGCCGGTTCATCCGGTCCAGCTTCTCGGGCGCCATCGGCAGCCCGCGGTCGTCGATCTCGATCGCGAGACCCGCCGGTACGCGCTCGGCGCGCAGCGTCACCTGGGTCTCCGGGGCGGAGAACCGGGCGGCGTTCTCGACGAGTTCGGCCAGCAGGTGGATGACCTCGGCCGCGGCGTACCCGGGCAGCGTGCCCTCGGGCGGCTGGATCACACGTACACGGGCGTACTGCTCGATCTCGGCGACACCCTGGCGCAGCACGGTCGGCAGCGGGACGGGCTTGTTGATACGGCGGGGGACCGCACCGCCCATCACGGCCAGGCTCTCCACCTGGCGGCGGAACTGGGTGACGAGGTGGTCGACGCCGAACAGACCGCCGAGCAGGTCCGGGTCCTCGACCTCGCTCTCCAGGTCGTCCAGCCGGGCCAGCGCGCGGTTGACCAGCGCGTGCAGACGCTGGGCGATGTTGACGAACACGTCCACCTGCTGGCGCGCGCCCGCCTCGGCGACGGCGGCCAGCGCCTGGTGCTGGGCGAGCCGCAGGGTCTGTTCGAGATCCGCGAACGGGTTGCCCTGGCTGACGGCGTGGGGCGCCGGCTCCATGAGCTGGGGCCGCTCGCCACGGCTGATCTGCTCCAGCAGCTGGGCGATGCTCTTCTGCCCCTCCGCCGTCACGGCCTCGAAGCGCTCGACCCACTGGCGGGCGGAGGTGGCGTTGGTGACCCGCTGCTCGTGTACGGCCGTGGAGATGGCCGTGGCCTTACGGGTGGTGGCGACCAAGGTGCCCACACCGATGACGGCGGCGGCGCCGGCGGCGGACCAGGTCGCCACGGCGTTCCCGACGAAGTACCAGGTGGACCACGTGCCGGCGGCCAGCACCGAGACCGTGGTCACCGGCGTCACGACGAGAAGACGGATCCGCGAACGGAGTCCCTTCTCGGTGGCCAGATTGCGCTTGGCCTTGGCGGGGACCTGGGTGGCGTTCCCGGTGTTCCCGGTGTTCCGAGCGGAACGTCCGCGCCGCCGGCCGCTGCGGCGGTCGGCGGGGGCGGCGTGCGGGGAGAGTTCAGGCATAAATGTCCTCGGTACGACGGGGACCGGCGGATGAAGGTGAAGGGGCCGCGATTCCGTGCCGGCTTCGGGCTCCGGTTGGGGCACCGGGCGCGTGTGCCGGACGTCGCAGGCCGGACGGGACTTCGAAGACGCCCCCTGGCTCACTGTCCCGTCCGCCGCCCTCGGGAGCTGCCGCGTCAGCCGGCCGGTACATCCGGGCCGGCGACGCGAGCCTGAGGGAGCGGACCATGGGGATAAGGAGCCTTCACAGACGGGCAGTTGGACGGGACAGGCACATGCCAGCGTCATTAAGAGCCATAACAAGCTTGGTATGTATGCGCGTTCGCCGCCACGGGCGGAAGGGATCGTTCAGCGGTCGCTTCATCCCAGGGGCTTCACAATGTGAAGCAGGCAAAAGCGGCCATTGGTGCGAACACCAAGACGCCGTCGGCAGGGCACGACGACGATGCGACCGCCAAACGATCGATTTCGCGGGTCGCGTCGATCGGTGTGGGGGCCGCGTTCGCACGGAACTTGAGGTGGGACTGAGGAAGAATCACTCAAACCGTGCATCGCAATCCTCCACTCAACTCTGCCCAACGGCAAGGCACTTCAATCATGCTTGACCTCCACAACGCGGAGAATTCGTGATTCCCGCCGGGTGAATCGGTCAGCGGCGCTTGGTTTGTGGGGGGTTGGGTGTGATGGGGGTCACCGGTGGTGTCGGGGGCGGAGGCGACCCCGGGGCGAGCCGGTCGCGGGTCCGGGCCGCCCTCGCCCCGTTCACCTCCGCCCGCCCGGCCCCGGCCTACTTCGGGTCGAGTTCGCCCACGAAGCGCAGGACCTCGTCCAGCTGGTCCATGCTCAGCAGCCGGCTGCGCGGCCGGAGCATCCCGGAACTCCCGTACGCGCCCAACTCCTGGCAACGCCGCAGCAGCCAGGGCCAGTCGATCGCCAAATAGTCTGCCAGGGCACGCAATCGGTGTGCGGAGGTGGGTCCGTCGATCACGCTGTGTGCGCGTGCATGGTCGATCGCCTGGGTGTACGTACGGACCTGGGACCGCTGATCCGTAATGCCGACACGCCAAATCCCGTCCGAACGCAGCCAGTTGGCCACGATCACCCGGTCGTCGGGTGCCAGGACGAACTCATCTATCTGCGAGTACTCCTCCTCGGCGCAGACCCACACCGCCAGCCCGTGCATCTCCATCAGGGCGACGGCGAGGAACAGCAGGATGCGCTCGTACGGCTCGCTCTCCTTGACGGACCTCTCCGGAATGCAGAAGGCATGGCCGGGCCGCTGCGACGTGTCGGTCCGCCGGGCCATCGCACGGGCGAGGTGCTCGTGCTTGTGCCGGAAGAACAGCCATCCCGCGCCCTCCTCGCCCGTCTGCTCACGTGTCCAGAAGAAGGGCGGTTCGGTCACGTCGCCGAGGTGCCGCTCGATGTGCAGCGTGCAGAAGTACGAGCCCAGCCAGGCGGCTCCCACACGGGACAGCTCGGGCACGGCCGAACGCGCCACGGCCGAGCGGGGCATCGCTAAATGGCTCTCCAGCTCCCGCCGTTCACTGTCGAGAATGTGGTCGTCCGCGAGGAGGCTGTCCTCCAGGTTGAGCATCGCCCACACGATCCCGAAGGTCAGATCGTCCAGCCGGTACGGCTTCGGAATCGGCAGGGTCCCGCGCGGATCGGCGTCCAACTGGTAGCGCGCGCGGGCGGAATCGAGCACGAACAGCCCCTCGCCGCCGCTCCCGCCGAGGGAGGCGATCAGCAGGGCCCGGCGCGCGGGCTGAACGAACGCGCGCAGATGGGGATTCTCCTCAACCGCGATCGCCACGACGTCGTCCTGCGACGTCGCTTCGTACATCTGGGCGGGCACCGCCGTACCGTCGAAGATCCGCAGACCGTCCAGATACCAGAGCCCGCCGGTGCCGGCCGCCGCCTCCGACGGGGAGAGCGAGGAGCTGGACCACAGGGCGTCCATCGAGCGGGCGGTGGCGAGCGACGAACCGTGCGGCAGCCGGGCGGGGACCACCTCGCGGCTGGGCACCCGCTGGAGCAGCAGGTCCACCTCGACGCCGAGCATGTACGCGAGGACGGTGGCCGCGTCGCCCTGGGGGGACTGCGTTCCGGCCAGCCAGCGCTTGAAGGTGATCCGGGAGACGGAGACGTTGCCGACGCGGCTGTTGCCGTACTCCTTGGCGGCCCGGCGGGCGGCGAGGCTGAACTGCACGTCGAATACGGCGAACTTGGCCCAGTTCAGCCGTTCGAGCAGGACTCGCAGGAGGGTCGGCGGGCGCTGTTCGGGGTGGCCGGGGGCCCGGTCGGCGGTTCGGCCGGCCGGTTGCGCGACCGGCTGCGCGACCGGTTGCGTGGCGGGCTGCGCGACCGGTTGCGTGGCCGGCCGTGGGACATCTTCCCCGGCCCGCGCATCGACCGCTCTCTCGGCTGTGTTCTCGACCGGGTACTCGTCGCGCTCGTTCTCGTCAGGGGTCACCGGCCGCGCCCCCCTCGGGAAACCGGAGCGGTACGGTCGGACAGTCGAAGCGGAAATGCCATCCAGCTGACTCATCCTCACGGTGTCGTACGCACGGTCACGAATGCCAAATCTGGCGTCACAGCAGACACATGATCACTCCGAGTCCGCACCCCTGTCCAGCAGAACCCTGGGCAGAGCATCCACGGATAGTCAACACCCCTCACTCATAGCGCTGTTGGGCGCCCAAGCCCCCTTGAGCGCCACGGCCGGCCGGGCCCCGACCCGGGCCAACGATTCCGTTTCAGGCCTGCTTCCGCGTGAACTGCGCCGGAAGATCCGGCTCCGGACCGATGCGCAGCATGAACAAACAGCGGGGAGGAAGGCAGAGATCCCCAGTATCAGCACGTTGTGCACACCGAACCTGCCCATCAGTGCACCGAGTCGGGCGGGTAGCGGCATGAGCGCCGTGTGTCACCGCCGATGCCGATATTGACCGTCACCGGATTCCGGTTACGGAAGATCCCCGGCTCGGCCGACGGCCCCCGCATATCCGCTCGACCATGAGGACCCCGGCCGGCAGGAGGACAGAAAGGACGAAACGCGCGGGCGGGTCAGAAGCCCGCCGCCGTGTGAGCGGCCGGGGTCATATGGTCCGTGAACCAGGCACCGGCCAGTTCGGTGACTCTCTCCAGGGCGCCGGTCTCCTCGAAGAGATGAGTGGCGCCGGAAACGAGCGCGAGCCGGTTCTCGCAGTGCAGCCGATGCTGGGCCGTGCGATTGAGATCGATCACCCCGAGGTCGTCGCCACCGACGATCAGCAGCGTGGGCGCGGTCACCTCGGCCAGCCGGGGGCCGGCCAGATCGGGCCTGCCGCCCCGGGAGACCACGGCGGCGATACGGGCGTCCGGCTCGGCGGCCGACCACAGCGCGGCGGCGGCACCGGTGCTGGCGCCGAAGTACCCCACGGCCAGCCCCTCGCACGCGGGCTGTTCGCGCAGCCAGCCGGTGGCGCCGGTGAGCCGCCGGGCCAGCAGCCCGGTGTCGAAGACGTTGGCCCGGTCCGCCTCTTCCTCCTCGGTGAGCAGGTCGAACAGCAGGGTGCCAAGGCCGGCCCGGTTCAGGCCGTCCGCGACGAAACGGTTGCGCGGGCTGTGTCGGCTGCTGCCGCTGCCGTGCGCGAACACGACGACCCCGGCCGCGCCCGCGGGCACCGTCAACCGCCCGCGCAGCGTCGCCCCGCCGACCGGTATGTACGCCTCCCGCTCCTCGTCGACGGCCGGGCCCGACCGAGTCCGGCCGCCGCTCGCCGGGCGGCCGGCGGCCTCTTCCAGGCAGGCGACCACCTCGTCGTCCTCGGTCTGGGCGAAGTCGGTGTAGAACTGTCCGATCGCGTAGAAGTCGTGGGGGGTGTACGGAGAGACGAGTTCGTCGGCGTCACCGCCCATCCGCTCGGTCCAGTTCCACGGCGCCACGGGGACGGCCAGCACGATCCGTGCCGCTCCCCGGGCGCGGGCGATCCGGCAGGCCGCGCGCGCCGTCGATCCTGTGGCCACCCCGTCGTCGACCACCACCACCGTGCGCCCCTCCTGGCTGATCGGCGCGCGTCCGCCCCGGTACCGGCGGGCGCGGCTCTCCAGCACCTCCCGCTCACGCGCCTCGACCCGGGCCAGCTCCTCCTCGGTAACGCCCGTCATGCGCGCCACCTCGTCGTTGATCACGCGGACGCCGCCCTCGCCGATCGCCCCCATCGCCAGCTCCGAATGGAACGGCACGCCCAGCTTGCGTACCAGACAGACGTCCAGGGGCGCGTCCAGTGCCTCGGCCACGGCCGCGGCGACCGGCACCCCTCCGCGGGGGAGACCCAGCACCACGACCCCGGCGCCCCTGAGGTGTCTCAGCGAACCGGCCAGCTGCTGGCCGGCATCCTGGCGATCCATGAACAACACGGCTCGACCTCCTTGCCCCGAGAGGAACGCGAAACGAGCGGTGCGCCTAATGCCCTGTACATCCATTATTGGTCATCCGGAGCGGGGATGCGCGCCGCCGGCTCGGTCGTACGCCTCTGGTCCGTACATGCCGACGGGCCGGTGCGATCGCACCCGCCCCTCGGGTGGTTCGGGTGTCAGTGGTGCCTGGCGCGCCGCTGACGGCTGACGAGGACGACTGCCGCACCCGCCCCGAGCAGCAGGGCGACGAGGGCGAGGGCCTCTCTCAGGTCGGACACACCGGTGCTCGCGAGTGAACCACCCGGTTTCCGGTCGCCGGCCGGGGCCGGGGTGTTGGGCGCCGGGTCCGCCGGGTCTGTCGGGGGTGCCGGTGACGGTGCCGGTGGCTCGGTTGTCGGCGGCGTGGTTGTCGGCGGTGCCTCCTTCGGAATGTACACACCGGCGTCGATCGTGTGATCGACCCCTCCTGGCTTCGCCGGCGCGGTGACCGGGGCGTACCCGTTGCACAGCCGGCCATCGGTCGGCGGGGTCACATTGGAGTCGTGAACCCGGTCGTCACCGGCCCGCGGCAGGGTGAACCGCAGGTCGTCGGCGGCCGGCCGGCCCGGCACCTCGCCGGTGTCCGCCGTGCACACATCGAACTGCACGGTGTACTTGGCGCCCGGAGTCAGCTCGTACTCCGCTCCGGCACCACCGAAGTAGTACTCACCGGCGGCATCGGTCGTGGTCGTGGCGACCTGCTTGCCGTCGGCGTCCAGCAGGTTGATCGTCGCGTCCGGCAGCAGCACGTGCCCGGCGTCCTGGACGCCGTTGTGGTCGCCGTCGAACCACACCACGTTGCCGATCTGGATCGGTGCGTTCGCCGCGGCGTACGCGATGTCGCCGAGGCCGCCGGCCTTGCCGAACCCGTTCTGGTTCGGACCGACGAACTGGTAGGCGTTGTTGGCCGGATCGTTGCCGGGGCCGAGGCCCGTGGCGATGTCGTAGTAGCCGGTTCCGCTGGTGATGACCTGGCCGGTCGGGTCCATCTGCGTGCTGACGACCCACTGCTGCTGCGGGATGTAGGCGACCGATCCCAGGGAGGACTCCTGGTGCGGACCGGGTTGGGTCGCGGAGCCGCCGTTCGGGAAGTAGTCACCGGGGAAGTACTCGACGACGCCGCTGGGCTGGACCCCGTCCAGGGTCGGGTCCGTGGCGTGGTCGGCGCAGTTTCCGGTGCCTTCCCACTCGTACCCGCCGGTGGGCGTGGCGCAGGCCATGTTGATGTCGCCGCCGGACATGCCGTTCTGCGGGGTGTCGTTGCCCGGCCTCGGGTCCAGCCCGCCCCAGCTCACGACATCCATGAACCGGTCACGGAAGCCGAGGATCAGCGAGCCGTCGCGGGCGAAGGCCAGACTGGCCAGCTCCGGCTGCGGATCGATCATCGGGCCGTCCACGTTGCGGTCGTCCCACTCCGCCAGGTCCGTGTTCCACGGGTTCCAGTGCTTGACCTGGTCGTAGTTGGACTTGCCGGTGAGCACGCTCCCGCGCTCGAAGGTCAGCGGCTGGGACAGCACGGTGGTGAACTTCTCGCCGTCATAGGTGGCGACGACGGCTTTCAGGTCCGCGCGTTCCTGTGTGCTCTCCGCGCTGCACACGCCCCCGACGTACAGGGTGTTGTTGTGGGTGGCCACGCTGAACGGGCGCCAGTCGCCGGCCGACGCACAGCCCGGATCGGGGATCGGCACGGTCGCCTTGGGCGCCGATGCCGTGGGCCTGGTCGCGTCGAAGCTGACGAGGCTGCGGGTGAGCAGGTTCACCGCGTACAGGGTCGAGCCGTCTTCCGACAGGTCCAGGCTGCCGATGCTCTCCTTGCCCGGTGCGTCGGTGAACCCGGCGTCCTTGATCAGGTTGCCGGTGTCGTGCGGCGTCTCCGTGGCGCCCGGCACCTTCGCGAACAGCTTCGGGGCGCCCCCGCCGTCGGACGGCACGGTGTAGATCGCGTCACCGCCGTCAGGGCCGTACTCGGTGTACCGCCGGGCGAACGCCGACTGGAAGAGCTGCTCGCGGTGCTTGTCGTAGGCCAGCCCGTAAGTCGTGCCCACCTGGTCCTGGGTGCTGAGCACCTCCGGGCACGGCTTCTGGTCCGGACAGTTGCCCCGGACGTCCGTCCCGAACGCCACCAGCGCCCGGGTGTCCGTCCCGCCGGCGCCGCTCTGGATCGGCACGAAATAGCGGGAGTCGGGCAGTGCGTAGTCGGCCGGGTCCCAGACCCCGGTGACCACCGAGTCGTCCTTGCCGTCCGAGACGTCCACGTACGTGGTGAAGCTGTCGAAGTGGTTCGGCGCGGTCGAGGCGGGCGCCGCCCGCAGATAGTCGCTGTACGGTGCCGGGACGGTGACATCGACGCGGTACCGGCCGCCGGTCAGCTCGTTCGACGGCGGCACGACGACCTTTCCGGTGGCATCCGTGACACCGGTGACGTGATGGCCGGCGGGGTCGGCGACATCGACCTTCATGCCCCGCTGCGGCACGTCCATCGCCGAGTTGATCACGCCGGTGCCGAAGAAGTCCCGCAGTACTTGGACGGTCAGGGTGCCGTCGGAGGCAGCGGCGCTGGCCTGCCCGGCACCGGTCAAGATCGTGCCTGTGCCGCCCACCAGTAAGAGGCCGGACAGCCCCAACCGCACCATTCCACGTAAGGGCATGGCACTCCTTTGCTCAGTCATTCAGTCCGACGCCGACGCCAACTCGGCAAATTCCGAGCCGAGTTTACAAGTTACGGAACGTCATGTTCGGCAAACGCAGAGTTTGCTCGTGCCTCGGCGAAGACCTGTTACAGTCGCGCCGCGTGCGGAGGATTCGAACGCGGAGTGACAGAACGCGGAGCATCGACATCAAGCGGGGCCTCAAGGGGCGCGAGGCAGGCCGGCGGCGCCGGTGGCCAAAGTCGCGCTGGGTGGCAGCCGCCGCCCTCGGCATCACGGCTGCCGCCGTCACCGCCTTCGTCCTCCTCGGCGACAGCGGTGGCCCCACCGCCCCACGGGCGTTGACCTCGGACGAGGCGAACCGGCTGGCGGTCACGCGGTTCCTCAACTACCAGGCGGGGGGCCGGGCGGTGACGATCACCGTGCCGAACGCCACCGGTGGACTGGTGATCACCGGGTCCGTCGACTACCGCACCCACACCGGTTACGGGGTGGTGCGCGGGACCGGGCGCGACACGTCCAGCGACGGGCTGATCCAGTGGACGTCCACCACCGTCCTCGTCCACCCCATGACGGACCCCCCGAAGGCCGCACCGGCGTCACCGCCCGCGTCCGGCTGGCACAGCCGTCCGCTGCGGACGTCCGGCATGGCTCTGGACACCTCGCTGGGCATCGCGCTCGGCCTCGGCAGCGACCGGCCGGAGAACGCCGCGCTGCTGCCGCAGAACGGCGCGGCGTGGGTCGGACGGGACAAGGTGCACGGCCGTCGGACGGACATCATGAACGGGCCGGACGCCAATACGAAGGCTGGCTCGTCCGACAAGGCCGGTACCTCACAGACCGTGCGCTACTGGATCGGCTCGGACGGCACCATGCACCGGGTCCGGGTCGGCATCGCCTCCGAGTCGCGGCCGGTGGTCTTCGACTTCGACAACCGGACGTACGTCCCCGTCAAGCCGGTACCCGGCCTGACACCGGCGCCGTAGCGGCCCCTCGGTTGTAGCCGCCGCTCAGCCGTAGCCGCCCCTCACGAGGTCCGCACCCGCGCACGGGCGGCGAGCAGCGACTCGGACGGCAGCGCGATGTCCGCGATGTCCGGCAGCGCCGGAACGTCCGGCACTACGGTGGCGCCTGTGGTGGTGGCACGCGGGAACTCCGGCTGCGGGCCGGGCGCGGCCACGTCGGTGAACGGGATGCCCGCGGGCCCCTTCGGATTCGGCCAACTGCCGTAGGGCGTACGGGACGTGGCGGGAACCGGGCAGGACGCGCTGTCCACGAGCCCTGCGGGCACGGTCCTTCGAAGCGCGTTCCCTCGCAGGCAGTTGCCCTGTCCGCGGGTGGCGGTGGGGAACGTCCAGCCGACGTCGACGCCGTTGGCGGTGAAGGTGTTGTCCGTGATCCTGTTGCGGTCCGCCGTCAGGTCGGCCGTCGCGGTGATCACGAGCCCGGCGTTGGTGTTGCCGGTGATCCGGTTGCGGATGAACTGGTTGTCGCTGCCGCCGTCGACGCCGATACCGATGCCCCAGCCGCCGTCGGCCTGTTCGGGGGTCCGCGCGTGCTGATTGTCCGCGATCAGGTTGCCGGCGACGACGGCGTCGCGCTGCGGGAGCAGTTTCTCCTGGTGGTCGGAGCTGGTGGTCAGTCCGACGCGGTTGCCGACCAGACGATTGCCGGTCACATACATCTCGCCGCTGGCGTTGGTGCCTTCGTAACCGACCGCGTTGAGTTCGGAGACGTTGTCCCGTACGACGATCCGACACGGCTTGCACTGGCCCACATAGATCCCCGAGTCCGCCCCGCCCGATGTGTGGGAGTCCTCGATGACACCGTTCTGCGCGGAGAACGCGTAGATGCCGTACAGACCGTTGCGGGTCGCGGTCACATGCGAGACCAGGAACGACTTCAGGAGCTTGACGGGTTCATCGCCGGTGTCGTAACCGCCGCTGCCCGGCAGCCCGGCGACCGCCGCCGCCGAACCGGTGACCAGCACCCCGTTCTGCGTGTTGCTCCGTACGGTCAGGTTCTCCACGGCCACGCCGGGCGCGGTGACGACCACCCCGTTCGGCCGCCGCAGCTGACCGTCGATGACCACCTTGGCCCGGGACTCGCCCCGCAGCGTGACGCGGGCCGTGTCGACTTTCACCGACTCGCGGTACACACCCGGAGCCACCAGCACCAGGTCACCGGGCTGGGCCAGGGACACCCCGGCCGAGATCGTCGGGGCGTCGCCGGGCACACGGATCGTCACTCGCGCACCGTCCGGCCGTCGGCCCTTGTCCGATCCGTCGTCGTCGCCACCGCTGCTACAGCCGGCCAGCAGAGTCTGTGCGCCCAGTAACGCCGCCATCACGCGAAGTGCTGATCGAGACATGATCCCAGTCTGGCACGACGGTGAATTCCCTGCCGGAACAAGGCGGTTGACCGGCGGACGCGAGGCGGGTGTGGCACTGTGCACATCATGGACCGCGCCGATCGCCCCCCGTCACGCCGCGCGTTCCTCGATGTCACCGGTGCCACGGTGGCCGCCGGTCTCGTCACCGCCGGGTGCTCATGGGACTCCGCCGAGCAGCCGGGTCGGCCCGCCCCTTCCGCGGCGGCCGTGTCCAAGGCGGTTCCGGCTACGGGCCGACATCAGGCGGGCGTCACGCTTCCCCGGTCGGCCCAGCGCAACCTGCTGGCCGTGGTGGCCGACCTTGGCGACGCGGTGTCGCCCGGCCCGTTACTGGCCGACCTCGGCGAGACCATCCGCACCCTCACCGCCGGGTCCGACCCGCGGCTGCTGGGCCTGTCTCCGGGTGACCTGACCGTGACTGTCGGCGTGGGTCCGCGGCTGGTTCGGACGGCGGGTGCCGCACTGCCCGGCGCGGTCGACCTTCCGCGCTTCTCCCGCGAGCGGATCGCTCCGCGGGCACGCGGCGGTGATCTGCTGTTACAGATCTGCGCCGACGACCCACTGCTCCTGCCGGTCACCGCCGCCGCGCTCCTGGACCAGGCCGGCGACCGCGTCCGCGAGCGGTGGCGGCAGTCCGGACGCCGCGGTACGGACGTGCCGGTCGCCAAGGGCCGCACCGCACCGCGCAACCTGCTCGGTTTCATCGACGGCATCGTGGGCCCGCACACGAACGCCGAGCGGGAACGCGACCTGTGGCTGTCCGGGCCCCGCGCGGTCGCCGGCGGCACCCTGGCGGTACTGCGTCGCATGGAACTCGACCTGACACGCTTCGCCGCCCTACCTGTCGCCGAGCAGGAGGCGGTCTTCGGACGCCGCCGGTCCAGCGGCGTACCCCTCTCCGGCGGCACGGTCGCCTCCGGCCCGGAACTGGGCGCCAAGACACCGGACGGGCGCTACCTCGTCCCCGTGGACGCCCACGTACGCAGGGCGAACCCCACCGCGGTAGGCGTCGGCCACATGCTCCGCCGCTCCTACAGCACCGACGAGCCGGCCCCCGGCCTGCTCTTCATCAGCTTCCAGAACGACCTGCGCACCTTCACCTCCACACTCACCCGCATGGACACCTCCGACGCCCTGCTCCCCTTCACCACCACGACGGCGAGCGCGACTTTCCTGATCCTCCCCGGCTTCACCGAACAACACCCACTAGGTTCCGCCCTGTTCACCTGACCCGCCCACGCCTTCCGCACACGCAAACGGCCCCGGACGAGAAGTCCGAGGCCGAGTGAAGCCCTTCCTGGGGTGGAAACCCCAGGCCAGAGAGGTAATACGGTGTGCCCCCGGCAGGATTCGAACCTGCGACACCCGCTTTAGGAGAGCGGCGCTATCCAGTAGGGGCGCACTTCCTAAACCGCCTCTGACCTGTTGCGATACCCCCGGCGGTTCCCGTTCCTGTCTTCCATGTAGATCAACTGGGAGCTGGATGGGAGCCGATCTTGGTTCTCGGGGTGTTTGACCAGGTCAACGCGTCCCCACAGGGTCGTCAGCCCGAGATTGCGCATCGCGCGCCCGAAGATCTCTTCCAGCCCATCGAGGCGTTCCTGCCGCATCTCCGGCGTCGGATGCTGGTACACGCCCTTGATGCCCGGCCGCTTATGGCCGGCCTGCTCGAACGCCAGCGAGGCCCTGACGCCGATCTGGTCCTGATACGAGTCTGCGGTGTGCCGCAGCGAACGCATCGTCATGCCCGGCGCCAGCGGTGCCCACGCCGCACGCGCAGACACGCCCTGCCGCTGCTCCCGCTCCTTCCGACCGTCCGCCGCCGGCCTCAAGACCTTCGTCCAGTTCGGTCGGCGCCACCACTTTCCGTTCACCGTGCTGAGCGGGAACTCATACGGCCAGTCGGCGAGGTGATAAGCCCAGAGCCGGGCGAGGAAAGGCGGGAGATCCAGATCGCGAACTCGCCATGCTGTCTTGACCGGTTCGAGCTGGAGGACAGTGCCGCGCTTCTTACCGTTCTCGTCGCGTTCCCGGTACTCCGATACCTCCTGCACCACACGCAGAACCGGGCATTCGAACCAGCCATTTCCCCAGCGCTGCTTACGCGTCAGCAGAGCATTGTCTTTATGAAGTCCCTGGCCCTCGCCCCAATTAATTCCCGTGACCCCCGCCGTGAGTATGTGCAGCCCATTCGCCGGGCCAAGACGGTTGGCCACCATAAGGATTTGCTCCGGCGTATGCGCGCGATCCTCTTCGCTTGTCCGAGGCACCACGACGGTAGGAGTGTGGACTACTGCCGTTGTGCGACGGCGCCCGTATAGCGGATTCACTTTCAGATAACGCGCATCGACCGCAGCCGTGAGCAGCGTCGACAAGAACGAAACTGTGTGTCCCTTGGTGACATCGTCGTACGGCAGCGTCATCTGCCACGAGTCGACATCGAACCAGCTGAGGCCTATCAGCGGGGTGTGCTCCCACTTCGGCAGGATCCGTTCTTCCAGGTGTTCCCACCGCTTATCCGCAGTCCGGCCCCGCTTCGGCCGCTCGGCCATGAACTTCCGGGCCCACACCCCGAGATGCGTGCGCATCAAGTCGGGGTCGATCCAGGTGCCGGCCCGGATCTCCGCCTCCTGGTCCTCGCCCCAGTCCTCAGCGGCCGACTTGAGGCGGAACCCCGGCTCCGAGCCGAGCGTGCCGTCAGGCTTTCTGTACCGCGACCTCCACGGCCGCTTGCCGGTGCCGCGCTTCTCGGCATAGGCCATCGGGTACCTCCGGTCAGCCGTGGCCCCTGCGCTGCTGTGCGGCGCGGGCACGCACGGCGTCGATGATCTCGATCCGATCCGACACCGAGAGATCTAGCGCCCAGACCGCCGCTTCCTTGGGGTCGTTCATGTCGGCGTACGGCGGCGCAAACGCTGGCCCCGTCGACTCGGCCGGTTCGAGGGGCGTGCCGTCTCGGTAAGCCGCGCTGATCGTGCCGGTCTTGAGCTGGAGAGCCCGCTCCCACAGCGCTCGTTTGCCGCGGCTGATGGTGGAGCGGCTGTTCTCGGCAGAGCTGATGCTCGTGACTGTGACGCCCACCAGGGACGCGAGTCCGCCCTGGGTCAGGTCCAGCGCTTCACGCCGCGCCTTGAGCTGTTCGCCGACGGGCATGGGGGTGTCCGGTGTCGGGCTCATGCGCAGACAGTTCCACAGCTTCTCTAAGAGGTCTACAAATTCGCTGTAAGAACAGTAGCGCAGAGAGGGCGCACAGGGGCGCATGAGACGTGCACAGCAGGATCTATTACACGTCACTTGTATAAGTCTTACACGTGTGCTTGTATCGAGCCATGCCACTCAGAAGCGATGGGGTGGAACTCCGCCGACGCCGTGAACTCCGGGGCCTGACTGCTACGGAGTTCGCCAAGAAGGCGGGCTACACCCTCACCCACGTAAGCCAGGTCGAACTCGGCAACAGCAACGCAGGGCCCCGCTACCTGCTGGCGGCGGCCAAGATCCTCGACTGCGAGATTGAAGAGATCACGGACGGCGCTATGCCGATCCGACCCCGAGTGGGGAGCGCGGCAGCGGCGGGTGCGGCGTGACTACGCCGTCTCTCGTCGGCATAGCGGGGCTGCCGCCGCTGCGCGATGACGTGCTCTATGACGCCGAGCAGGCGGGCCTCTACATCGGCCGTACTGCGATCTGGATGCAGCGTGCAGCTCGCGCGGACCAGATTCCCGCCCGTCGGGTCGGCCGCGTCTGGAAGTGGAGCGCCGCGAACATCCGTTCGATCGTCGCGGGTGAGCACGTCCCTCAGCGCCGTAAGCGCGCCCGCAGTTCCGCCTGATCCACCACGTAAGAGGGGCCGCCCGGTTGCGACCCGGAACGGCCCCGGCCCACCGAAAACCTCAGCGAAAGAGGCGAGCCATATGCCTGAGACTACCGATTCCCGTGCGGTGCCGGTGCCACCGGCGGCCGCGCTCCTGTCCCAGATGGAGCCCACCCCGACCGCCGTTCACCGAGTGCCGTCGGCCGAGCTGGACCAGCTCCGTAACGACAACACGGCGCTGGATGCCTTCCGCCAGGCTGTGATCGACCTGTGCGCCGGGCGCCCCGACACGCACCTGATGACCGTGGCCGAGCTGCGCGGCGCCGTGGGCGCTCCGCCCACCGCCTACGCCCTCCCGGTCACCTGGCCCGGGGACGTGATCGGTCCGGTCGGGAGCGGCCCGCGTGCGCGGACCATCCTTCCCCTCGCCACCAGCCACGGCACCCCCGCGATGCTGTCGCTCTCGGACGACGAGCGGGCACGCCTGGCCGGACGCCTGGCGGCGACCCTCCACCCGGCCGAGCCCTGCACCACCCCACGGTGCGGGGAGTCCGAGGGCGAGCTGGACCACTACGTCGACGACGACGCCCCGGCCAAGCTGGGCTGGATCGCCGTCCGCGTCTGCGGCGGGAGCGGTCCGATCCGCTGGTGGTGCTCTCCGGCCTGTGCGAACAGCGCGATCACGGCGGCCGGCGCGGACATCGCGGCCGCCGAGCGTACGGCCGCCGCCGTGCCGGTCCGGCCCGTGGCCGACCCTGGCCTGTGGCCGTCGGGTGCCGCGCCCGTGTATTACACGGACCGCATCACCGGCGGGGCTCTGACCCGGATGATGGCGACCGCCGCGGCGGCGGTCACGGCCGACGAGCCGATCCCGTACGACCTCGATGACCGGTTCGGGGATGGCGCCTCGGAGGAGTACGTCAGCCAGCTGGGCGAGGCCGCGGACGCGGCGGCCGCCGACGAGCGCGGCGACGTCGACGACGCTGCGGGCGGTGTGCGGTGACGACTGCTCTGGATACGTACCTGGGCTGGGACCTGCTCCAGCACGCCGACGGGTGCAAGCGCCCGAGCTGGGTGGTCGACATCAAGATGACCAACCAGTACGCCTCGCGCTCGTACTACCGAGACGAGGAGAAGCACTCGTGCCCGAACGAGGACTGCGGTCACCGCAGCTCGTTCGAGGAGACGACGGTCCGGGTCGTGTGCGGTTCCTGCAAGACGGCGTACGTGATCCGTGGCGAGGACGTCCGCCACCGCTCCGAGCCCCTGCGGCACCTCCGGTACGGGCTGCCGCCGCGCAAGCTGGCCGGGCTGTACCTGTGGCCGGCGCGTCCGTTCCTCGACTACGACCGCGTGGGGAGTGACGAGCCGGACGACTTCGTGGTGACCACGGCGAAGGTCGACCGGGTCACCGCCGCCGACGTCGTCGGAGTGATCCAGCAGGGGCGGGGCAAGCGCGGCGGCACCCTGTGGGCCGCCCTCGCGGTCCCGGACCCCAAGGGCCAGTACGGGCTCAGCTACACCGGCGTGAAGTTCGCCGCAGCTACGGATGCCCCGCGTACGGTCGCGGCGGCCGCGAAGTGGGTCGCCGCCCGTCTCGCCGACGCCCGGGGTGGTGAGGGCGCGTGAGCGCGACCACCAGCCCGCGCGCGGGCGCGCTGGCCGAGCAGCGTCACCTCCTGGACCCGCTGGACCGGATGATGCGGGCGCTGGCTCCGGGCGCCGAGAAGACCACCCCCGTTGGGGACTGCGGTCACTCGGCCACCGTGGCGCCGGCACTGGGGCGCGACGTGATCCGGGCGATCGCCCGTGACGGTCTGGTCCTGCCGCGTGCCCCGTACCCGGGGCAGAAGTGGCGGCCGACGACGTCGGCCGAGCGCCACTTGCTGGGCGAGGGTCGGCGGCTGGGCAGGAACTGTGAGCGGCTGCTGGCCGAGCTGGGGCGCATGCGGGAACAGCAGGCGGCGCGCCGGCGGCGCGCCGCGACCGAGGACCGTCCGGCCGGGGCGGCGGCGTTCCGTGAGTGTCTGACGGACTGCGACCTGGAGGCCCTGGCCGCCGCCGCGCTGGGTGAGACGGAGAGGCAGACGGCCGCGCGTCTGGGGCTGACGCTGTCTGCGGTGAAGGGCCGCCGCGAGTCAGCGGCCCACCGCGTCGGCGCCTCCACGTTCGCGCGGGCGCTCGTGATCGCCACGGCTGCCGGCGTCATCAGCCCCGGGGGTGCGTCGTGATCGCGCTGCTCCTGGTCCTCGTCGTCGCCGCTGTGGGGTGGGCCACCGTCTCGGGTGCTGATCCGGCGTGGGTGCTCGGCATCACCACGGTCCTCGCGGTCGCCGGCGTCGCCGCGATGGCGTGGATGGAGCTGGTCGATGAGCACCGCGACCGGGGCCGGGTGACGCAGGACGGACGCCCCGCCGCCCGTGTGCCGGAGCGCCTGAGCCTGACCCGGGCCCTGGCCTGGTGGCTGGCCGGCCGGTTGTGGTCCTCCGCCCGTACGCCCGCCCGCCCGGCGCCGGACCCGCTGGTCCGGCCTGAGGCGCCACCTTCCTGGGCGGTCACCCAGACCGCACCACACCACCATCGTGGGGACACACCACCGTGAGCGACACGTTCGACCTGATCGACGCCCTGTTCTCCTGGCTCGGGCTCTGGCTCGCCGTCACTCTCCTGATGGGCGTGGCCATGCAGCTGATCGCTCTGTGCGCGCTGGCCGTCGGGATCGGCCGTCGTACCGCCGGCATGGTCCGTACGGCGCGGGAGCTCCGCCGCGATCGCCTCGCGGCCGAGGCGGAGGCCTCCGACGACGGGGGCGAGTGGGCCATCGTCTCGCCGCCGGGCCAGTAACACGCCCGGCACCGACCCCCGGCGGGCGGGAGACCTCCGTGCCCCCGCCCGCCGGTGACAGACCGGCGGTCCGCCCGCCCACTTCCCCCCGGGGCGCCCCCGGGGCGGGCCGCCACCCCTTCCACGCACCCATCCCCTTTGAGGAGTTCATCCCGTGCGTCGTGACGTACAGCTCGGCATCATCACCTCGACCCTGACCAAGCTCATTCCCGGGGCCGTACCCGCGCACCTGTCGGTGTCGATCACCGAGCGCCTGCCCTCCGGCTATCCGGAGGGTGCCAAGCACACCTGGACCGGCGACGTCGACACTGTGGCGGAGCGGATCTTCACCGCCCTCTACGGCCGCCCCACCGCCCCGGGTGTCACGCCGCTGGCCGCGATCACTGAGGTCCTGCGCCGCCCGGTCGAGACGGCGGCCACCGCCGATTTCATCACCGGCGTCGACATCCGCCAGTGGGACCCCGATGCGACCGGCACGCCGAAGCCCTGGGCGATGCGGGCCGACACGCTCGCCCGTCTCGTCCACGACCGGCTGTTCGGCGCCCCGGGCACCGCGTCCGCGGAGTCGAGCCCGCTCGCCCGGGCCGAGGATGCCAAGCGCCGGCGCGACATCGGCGGTGAGATCGGCGCCCTCAGGAGCGGGGAGCGGGCGCTGAAGACGGCGCCCTGGTACCCCTCCCGCGCGGGGGACCTGGTCCACGTCCACTACGAGGGCATCGGTGACATCCGTGCGTGGGGTGAGACGTACGTGGTGGAGCCGGAGCCCGGGTTCGCCGACAGCCTGCGTCTGCGCCTGCTCCACCACACCGCGAAGGGCGACGCCGCCACGATGGCCGGCGTCTGGGCGACCAACAGCGGAGACCCGGACCCGCTGTTCGACATGTGGTTCGAGGCAGGCCCGGCCCGCATCACGGTCGTCCGTGACGGCCGCGTGATGCACCCCGTCCCCGCCGTACCCGGCCCGTGAACCCGGGCCGCCGCCGAGGGTGCGGAGTGGTGACCGGCCCGCACGCCTACGTCTACCCGCAGCCGTACCCCTGCGGCTGGCGCTGCCCCCTCCACACACCGAACGCGCTCGCCGGGCGGCCCGAGGCGCCGCCCGGCCCCGGCTGGCCCATCCACCGAATCGAACGTCTGACCGAAAGGGCTTCCGATGGAGTCCACGAACACGCCTGAGCCCGCATCCCGGCCGTCGCCGCGGCTGATGGCCGCACGCCCGCCGCGCCCCGGGCACACCGGGCTCCCGGCATCCGTCGCGCCGGCCCCGCCGGTCCGTGCGGCGCTGCGCCACGACCGCCCCGCCGTCCGGCCCGGCGGGTGGGACCGGGGCCGGTACGAACAGGCGCTGCGGCACAGCCAGTTGTCGCCGCCGGTCCGGCTCCTCGCCTGGACGCTGGCCCATTACGCGGCGAGGTCGAACGGGACCATCCCGCGTGATGACGTTCCCGGGACTCACCGCCTGGCCAAGGCCACCGGCCTCACGGAGCTGTCGGCCCGCAACAGCCTGCTGGTCCTGGAACGCGAAGGGTGGGTAACCCGCCAGGCGCCCCCTGAGGGGC
Source organism: Streptomyces sp. NPDC058665 (assembly GCF_042714995.1). Taxonomy (NCBI): domain Bacteria; kingdom Bacillati; phylum Actinomycetota; class Actinomycetes; order Kitasatosporales; family Streptomycetaceae; genus Streptomyces; species Streptomyces sp. NPDC058665. Next base: position 101,289 of record NZ_JBHXRX010000014.1, on the reverse strand, counting down.
AGGCCGGGCCGCCGCCGATGCAGCTCACGATCCCGGCCGGCACGCACCTGCCCCGCTGCCCCCGCCCCGGGCCCCACACCGGCGGCCACGACCACCACGCGCCATGACGGGCCATCAGTTATCGATCCTCCCCGGCGACGACGACGGCCAGGAGCCCGAGCCCCGGGCCGAGACCCGCCGCCGCTTCGGCCCGCCCAAGGTGCCCGTGACTCCGATCGCCACGTCCGGCCGGACCGAGTACACCGCGTCCTGCCCGCGCTGCTCCGCCGTCCACCGTCACACCCGCCCCGGCCCGCGTCAGGGGCCGTGCGGCGCCCGCTACACCGTCCCCGAGCACGACGAGACCGAGTAGGAGACCGCGCCCGTGCCGTACGCCGCAGACGCCGCGACTGCCCCCACGGGGGAGGCCGTTGGCGATCGCCGGCAGCGGCAGCGGGTGCGGTACCCGATGCGGATCGTCACCGGGGAGGCGTACGCGGACGTCGACACGAACGTGTACGGGAAGGTGGCTGCGCTCTCGCAGCGCGGCCGCGGTACCGCGTCGGTGGAGAAGATCGCCGCCTTCCTCGGACTCGGGACCTCGACGGTCAAGAAGGCGCTCGGCCGTCTCGCCCGCCCGGCGGGTGATGACGAGGTGGCCGAGGTCCTGGTGCGCCGCCGCACCCACCCGATATCCGGCACCGGGCAGACGGCCCAGCGCTGGGTGCGCCCCGTCGACGACCGCACGGAGCCGTGGGTGTGGGCGCCGATGCTCGCCGGCGACGTCCTGCGTCCCCGGCTGCACCGCCTCTACCTCGCGCTCCGGTACGCCGAGCGGACCCGGCACCAGGCGACGCTCGCCGAGCTCGGGCAGCTGCTGCGCCACCGCACCGGTGCGCGGGCCGGACAGCCCCTCCACGAGACCACCGTGTCCCGGCTCGTCGACGAGCTGGCGGCCGCCGGGTGGATCACCGTCGACCGGCGCGGCGGGTACCGCGGCCGCCACCTCATCGTCACGCACGATCACCCCGTCCACCCGTCCACCGCCCCCGAGTTGACCCCCTGCACTGAGGGTCCATCGGGTCCCGATCTTGAGGGCACATCCCCCGCGTATAAGGAACACCAAGAACTGACCGACCCTGAGAACACGAGCGCGCGTCTTCCTTCCCGCCGTAGGCGAGACACCAGTAGTAGAGCTGTGGATAACCCCGGCCGTGACACAGCGTCACCGGCATACACCGGGCCCGGACTTCAGCTCAGCCCCCGCGTCTGGGCCGTCCTCGCACCGGTCCGGCACCTGCTCCCCGCCATCAGCCCGTATCTGCTGCGCCGCGCCGTCCGGGAGATCGCGCAGCAGCTCGACACCTACGCCACCGTCGAACGCCTGTGCGCCCGCCTGATGGCCCGGAGCGCGGGCGTCATGACCGACGAGATCCGGACCCCCGGCGCGTGGCTCCTGGCGGCCGTCAGGCCCCGCCGCGAGTGCGGCCTCGTCGACTGCGAGGACGGCGTCCACTGGCTCACCCGCAAACGGTGCGAGACCTGCGACGAGCTGCGCGCCGACCGCCGCACCGGACACCCACCACATCCCGCCGTCCCGGCCTGGCCTCACGGCTACGCCCCACCCCCGCCCACCACCGCCCTGCCACCCACCGGCACCTGACCCGAGCAGAGCACCCGACACCAGAACCGAAAGGCCTTCCCGATGGCCAGTGAGCACCAGGTCGACCGGTGCGCGACGTGCGGCGCGCGGATCCGCTGGACCACCACCGCCCGAGGCGCCGCGCTGGCCGTCGACGCCGACCCCGACCCCACCGGCAACCAGGCCTGCTACACCGACGCCGCCGGCACCCTCCGCTCCCGAGGCATCAGCACCGAACGCCCGGTCGTCGAGCACGCCGAAGTGCTCTACCGGCCCCACGTCGCCTCTGGCCACACCCCCCGCGGTACCACCGGCGCACCCCAGCACCGGCGCACCGGCGTACGCCCCCCGCCATGGCGCCGTCCGTGACGCGCGCCCTCGGCCAGGTCCCCGCCGCCGCGGCCGCCGTCATCAAGGCCGAGCTCCTCGCCCACCTCAACGCCGACGACACGCCACGCCTCACCGAGGCCGACGCCACCGCCGCCGCGCGGGCCGTCGTCCTCGCCCTCCAAGCGGACGGCTGGCACATCACCGCCCCACCGCCCCGCCAGCGCCCATGAACCCCAGCCACCAACCACCCACGGAGACCCACCTCATGCGCAGGACCCTCATCACTCTCACCGCGCTCCTCGGCCTCGGCCTGGGCCTGGGCACCGCTGCCTGCACCGGCCCCGAGCCCGCCCCCAAGATCACCCTCGCTCCCGAGCCCACCCCGGCCGACACCCAGCCCACCACCGACGGCGGCACCGGCGAACAGCCCCCCGGCGACCGCGAGTTCACCAAGCAGTCGTTCGACATCGCCTGGGCCGCGTACACCGAGGACCAGCGCTACACCATGTGCACCGCGCTCATGCTCGGCACCGACGGCGCCACCGACTTCTACGCCGACGGCGTCCCCGACCAGGGCCTGGTCGACTGGCCGTACTTCACCGAGCTCGTCCAGGCCGAGTGCGACGCACGGTGACCCGTCCCACCCGCGCCCTCCAGGCCGCCTACGCCACCGGCGCACTCCTCGTCGGCGTCACCGCCCTCCGGTACGCCGCCGCCGGCCACTGGCCCCACGCCCTCGCGGCCGCCGCCCTCGCCACCCTCCTGTGCGAGGGCGCCGTACGCGAGGCCGAATACGCCCACACCCGCCGCCAGTTGCGCGAGGCCATCGAGGAGCAGACCCGCCGCGACACCCGCCTTGCCCACAGCACCGCCCTGAAAGGCCAGTTCGAGACCACCTGGCACGCCCTCCTCGCGACGTGCTGTCTCCGCGCCTGGGAGACACAGCACCGCGACCACGACCCCGCCACCTGCACCCGTAAGGAAACCCCGTGATCACCCCCGCGCGCCGCGCCGCCTCGTACCTCCCGGCCGCCGTCCTCGCCGCCGCCGCAACCGCCCTGAGCGCCTACGGCTGGTCACTGGCCGCCCTGATGTGCGCCGGCGTCTCCGGCATCACCTACGCCCACGCGCACCACCTCCGCACCACCCCCGTGCCCACACCCGTACCGGCGGCCGTCGACGGCCCCGGCCTGCGCGACACCGACGCCCGCACCCTCCACGCCCGCTACACCGACGCCATCGCCATCGAGCAGCACCGCCAGGCCGAAGCAGGCATCAGCCCCCAGAGCCCCGAGTCAGCCCAGTGCCTCGCCGCCGCGATCCTCGCCGACCGGGAAGCCGTCATGGAAACCCTCCTCAACGACCGCGCGGACGACGAAGCCCAGATCGACCGCCTCGCCGACGACCTCGCCAGCACCCGCAGCGCCATACGCCAGGCCCGGAACCACGCCGCCATGTGGGAGAACACGGTCGGCCCCGACGCCCCCGGCCTCAAACGCGCCAGCGCCGAACTCACCAAGGCCCTGGACACCAGCGCATGACCACCGCCGCCGACGCGTTCCCGCGAGCCTTCCGCCTCCACACCCGCGACGGCCGCATCATCCTCGGCGCCCAGTGGCCCGCCGGCCGCGTCGTCGTCGACGAGGACGGCCACGGCCTCATCACCGGCGCCCACAACCTCGGCGACCTCCACCACATCAACATCACCCGCATCGAATGGGCCGACACCCCCGCCACCTGCCAGGCATCCACCATCAGCGCCCTCGGCAACCCGCTCGGGCCCTGCGTGCTCCGCCCCCACACCGGCCCCGTCCACCAGGACGCCACCGGCGCCACCTGGTGGACCCGCACCGACCACCCGAAAGGCACCTGACCCCCATGGCACAGCGACTGAAAGCCCGCGCCGTCGACGACGTCCTCGGCGCCGCCGGGCACTCGTCCAGCGAGTTCGGCGCCGGCTACTGGGACCCCGGCTACCGCACTGCCCAGTCCGGCCCCCGCGTCGTCCACGTCTTCCACGACGGACCCGGCGAGAAACAGCAGATCAACGCCTACGCCACCACCCTCCAAACCCTCGGCTACGCCGTCCAGCACGAGCAGCAGACCGGCGGCCGCCGCCGACTCGTCATCACCCGCCCCTGACCCTCCCTACGCGTGCTCGCGCCTGCGGTTACCGCGCGCGCGAACGCAGGCGCGCGCGACACCCTCAACACCCCTTACCCGCCAGTACACATGGCGGCCCACCACCGTAGGGAGACCCCGATGGCCGACTACCCCGACCACCCCCGCATCGCCCAGACACTCCTCGACCAGCAAGCCCGGATCAACGACCTGGAGCAGCAACTCGCCCGCACCCGCGAGGAGATGCGCGCCGAACTCCGAGAGGCCCACGAAACGCTCAAGGACCTGCGCCGCGAGACCCGTGAGGCCCGCGAGCTGATCCCGCTCCTCACCGACGACCTGTTCAGCGCCGAGGTCAAGAAGCAGGTCGACGCTCTCGGCCGCGCGACAGAGGCGGCCATGGCTCAGAGCGTCGACCGGGTCACGCAGCAGTTCGACAAGCTCGCCGACACCTTCATGGGCCAGAGCCGCCAGCAGCGCCGCAAGGGCCAGCCGTCCATCCCCGAACTCATCGAGCAGGGCTTCGGCGCTACCGCCGCGGAAGCACGCGAGGCCGACCGTGAGTAGCTGCGCCGTCTGCCCGCGCGTGGCGCCGGACGAGGCGTACGCCTGCGCCACCTGCGTGCGCCAGCTGCGCCACTGGCTCAGCGACCTCCCCCACCAGATGAGCCACCTGCGCGCCGCTCTGGCCCCCGAGGGCCGCCCGCAGCAGGGCCGCGTCGGGGGAAGCGCCACCGCGCCGCTCCCGGTCAACCTGTCCGTGCTCAACCTCCTCGGCCCCGGGTGGCCGCTCCCGCCCGCCGACCCGTACGGCGACGCGACCGGCCCCGTCCCGATCGGCCCGCTCCTCGCCGGGTGGGCCGGCTACATCGCCTACGCCCACCCCGCCGTCTACCGCGACGGGCACGGCACGCAGCGCATCGTGCCGTGCTCCGGCGCGCACTCCCGCCACGGGACCAGCGTGGCGGGCTGGTGCCACTGGCTCACCGCCTACCTCCCCTACGCCGCCACCCGCCCCTGGATCCGCGACCTCCACCGCCAGATCGCCGACCTCATGTCGCGCGTGTACGACCTCACCCACGCCGAACCGCAGCGCCACCCCCAGGCCGCCCCCTGCCCCGCCTGCGCCGCGTTCGCCCTGGTCGCCGTCGACGGGCAGTGGGGCGTCGACTGCGGGGCCTGCGGCCATCACCTCGAACCCGAGCAGTACACCGCCCACGCCCAGACACTCATCGCCGCCCACCCGGCCCCCGGAGACACCCAGATGACCACCGACAAGACCACGGCCCGCCGCGCCGCCGTCCAGCGCCTCACCCAGCAGGACCCCACCCGCAGCGCCCGTTCCATCGCCGCCGACCTCGGCATCAGCAAAGACACCGTCCGCAGAGATCTCGCACACCTCACAGCCACCGAAACACCCGCAGCCCCGGAGCCCGAGCCGCCCGCCGAGCCGCCGGCCGCACCGGGGACCGCAGCCCATGCCCGCGCCGCCGTGCGCCAGCTCGCCCAAGCGGTCGCCGAGGTGGAGAACGCGCGCCCCGCCCACGTCAGCACCACCGACGAGGAAGCGAACCACTGGGCCGCACAGCTGCGCCAGCACACCGAGACACTGCGCCACGAGCGCCAGCTGCTCGCGGACCACTACCCCGGCGCGCTGATCGCGGGCGCCACCGTGAGCCACCGGCGCACACAGGACACGCCACCCGCGCCGCCGGTAAGCCCGCAGGACTCCATCGCACTCCTCACCACCGCCAACCCGCAACTCGCGGCAGACCTGGACACCCTCACACGCTGCGGCCGGCCGACCACCAGCGCGATCGCCCACGCCGTCAGCTTCATGGCCCGCGCCTACCGCAACGGCTGGAACGCAGGCCTCGTCCCCACCCACCTCGAACCCCTGATCGACGTCTACAAGATCGTCCCGTACACCGCCCCCGCCGACCGGAAGTCGACCGGTTCGCCTGCGCCCACCACACCGAAGACAGGACGATGACGAGGTCCGCACCCGGCTCGCCCCCTACGACAACACCTGAGTACGCCCCCCATCGGCCCCCTGTCGCACGCGCGTTCGGCAAGCCACTGGACAAGATCGTCGCTTAGCGTCACACTCTCAACAGCACCAGACGTGTGCCCAGACCACGTACCGGCCCCCGCCACGGCGGGGGCCGCACGCATGCCAGGGGGTGACCATGACCCTCTACACCGCCCCCGCGGCCGCCGCCCAGGCCACCCAGTGGCGCCGCCTCCTGTCCGCCGGCGCAGCAGAGGTCAAGCCGGCCACCATTCGCAAGTGGGCCAGCCGCGGCCACCTCGCACCCGTCGGCCTCGACGAGCACGACCGCCCGCTGTACGCCCTCACCGACCTCGCCGCCGCCGAGCTCGCCACCCGCGGCCGCGCGCTGCGCTTGGTGGGCTACAGCGCGACCGCACCGGACTGACTGAGGGTCACGAATCGGTCACCACCCGGCGAAGTCGCGTACGAATGGGACACGATGACCCCTTCATCCGTCCTTGGGGGGACCATGGCCGATCACAGCTACAGCGAGATCCAAAGCGCCGTGCGCGTCGAGAAGTTCAAGATCTGGGCCGCCTGGCTATGCGGCGGGATCCTCTGGCTCATGGTCACCAACGCAACCGCGAACATCGCCGTCGTCAGCGTCATCACCCAGGTACTCCTCATCGTGCTCGGAGTCCTCTCCACCATCGCCGCCGTCACCATGACCAACCGACTCAACCGCAAAGCGGACGCAGCACGCCGCGAGGTCCTCGGCGACCTGTGATAGGGGGTGGCGCCCTGTGTCCGGCATACGCAACGGGCGCCCCTACCGCCGCCTCTGCGCCACGCAACGGAGCTACCGGCTCCCGTGCTGGTGGTGCGGCCACGACATCCGGTACGACATCACCGGACCCGCGGCCAGCAAGCACCGCGACGCCTTCACCCTCGACCACCTGCTCCCCGTCAGCCTCCGCCCTGACCTCCTCCTCGACCCCGCCAACGCACGCAGCGCACACCGCCGCTGCAACAGCGCCCGCGGCAACCGGATCATCACCACGCCCATCACGACATCCCGGAGGTGGTGACCATGGCGCAAACGGACCGCGAGCGCATCGCCGACACCCTGCGCAACCTCGCACCCGGCCACCCCGTCGGGCGCATCTGGGGACGTCGCGAAGGCGCCGCACCCGACGAGGCCCAGGAGGGGAACGTCTGGGCCGCCGACGTAGACGACATTGCGACTCTCATTGCCGCAGTCCTCGCGGGGCAAGGCACAGTCGAAGAGATCATGGCCCGACGCAGGGGGTGACGCTGCGTGCTGTACGTCATCACCGGCCCGCCGGGTGCGGGCAAGAGCAGCTGGATCCGGGCGCACGCGGGCCCGGGGGACATCGTCATCGACCTGGACCTGATCGCCCTGGCCCTGGCCGGCCCGGGTGCTGACCACCACGCGCACAGTGACGCGCTGCTGAAGGTGGCTCACCGGGCACGTACCGCCGCCCTGCACCAGGCCGAGCAGCTGGTCGACCAGGCCGACGTCTACCTGATCCACACCATGCCGCAGGCCAAGGCACGCGCGCGCTACCGACGGCTCGGCGCCCGGATCGTGGTGGTCGATCCGGGCGAAGACGTGGTGAGGCAGCGCGTACGGGACATGAGGCAGCCCGGTATGGAGAGGGTGGTCACCCGGTGGTACCAGGAGCATCGGCGAGGTGGTTCGCGCCCCGTGACACCGCAGTCGTCCCGCGACTGGTGAACGAACCGATCAAGGATCGATTCGAGCTGAATCGATCATCGGCGAGACGCTGTCGCTCGTTCGACGGGGGTAGTGGGTCGAAAGTCGAGAGGTGAAGCGGGCGACCCAAACGCCCTTGGCTCCCGGCTCTCTCCCCGGCGCGAATCGCTAATCCCGAAACGCTGACATTCACCACATTAGTGACTCCCTGTCACCTCACCCTCTGTCACTGTTCGTGATCATTCACCTGTTACGGAGGGTGATGTCATGTTTGGTGACGATGTGTCACCACCTCGCAAGCTCCGGGCCGGTGCCGTCGCCAAGGCGACCAAGGCCGAGCTCAATCAGCTCGGGGTCGACCCCGCCGTCAACGCGGCGGCGGCCGCCGCTCTCCGGCTGGCGAAGGAGCTCGACTCGGCCCGCGACGCACGTGAAACGGCCCCGGCGGCACGCGAGCTGAGACAGGCGATGGGTGTTGTGCGGGCCCTGGCGCCGGTCAAGGAGCGGGGGGACACGGTCGATGAGCTTCTCAAGCGGCGTGAAGCCCGCGGTGCCTGAGTCGCTGCGCGGCTGCCAGACCCCCCGGATCATCTCCACCCCGCACTACCGGCGCATCCACACCGGCCGGTGGGACGGCATGGAGGACCTGGAGGCGCTCGACTTCCGTTCCCCGGCCGGCCAGGAGTGCATCGACCTGGCCCAGTCCTACGGCACGACCCTCGATCCCTGGCAGCGCCTCGCCTTCCATCACTCCCTCGCCGAGGACGACGCCGGCCTCTGGGCCGCGTTCGAAGTCGTGCTGGAGGTCTCCCGGCAGAACGGCAAGGGCGGCTACCTCGAATGGCGCCAGATCGGCGGCGTCCTGCTGTTCGGCGACAAGCTCGTCATCCACACCGCGCACCAGTTCAAGACCGCCGCCGAGTCCTTCATCCGCCTGGACGAGATCCTCGGCAGCTACGACGACCTCCGGCGCCGCGTCAGACGCATCATCAGGTCCCACGGGGACGAGGGATTCGAGTTCTTCAACGGCGCCCGTATCCGCTTCCTGGCCCGCTCGGACGCGTCCGGCCGTGGATTCAGCGGGGACACGGTGATCATGGATGAGGGGATGATGCTGCGGGCCGCGCCGATGGGAGCGCTGCTGCCGACCATGTCCGCCCGCCGTAACCCGCAGCTCATCTACACCGGGTCGTCGGGGGTGGGTGAGGAGTCCGAGCAGCTGGGCACGCTGCGCGCGCGGGCCCTGGCGGAGACCGAGGAGCCGGACCAGAGCCTGGTGTACCTGGGGTACGGGATCGACCCTCACGTCAAGGAGTGCCCGCGCGACGAGCGCGAGCGGATCGTCTGCCGGGACCACGACGACCGCGACGACCCGCGCAGCTTCGCCAGGGCCAACCCCGCCATGGGCATCCGGATCCGCGAGGCCCACATCTGGCGCGAGCACGCGACCATGCGCCCTGACCTCTTCGACCGCGAACGCCTCGGGGTGGGCACCTACCCGGTGGCCGTCGACGACGCGTGGAAGGTCGTCGCGAAGGAGACCTGGGAGGCCCTGACGGACACCTCGTCGGGCATGAAGGACCCGGTGGCGTTCGGGGTCGACGTGACTCCCGAGCGGTCGCACGCGGCGATCAGCGCGGCCGGTCACAACGGGCAGAGCACCGAGGCCGGCGACGTCACCCACCTGGAGGTCATCGACCACCGCCCCGGTACCGGCTGGACGGTCGACCGGCTGATGGAACTGGTGGAAAAGCACCGGCCGTGCGCGATCGTCATCGACACCTTCGGCCCGCCCGCCAGCCTGATCCCCGCGGTCAAGAAGCGGCTGGCCGCGCTCCTGGAGAAGACCCGCGACCTGTACTACGAGGACCTGCTCATCGAGGCCAAAGCGCGCGACGTCGCCAACGCGTACGGGCAGTTCATCGACCTCATCGAGGAGCAGCGCGCGGTGCACCTGGGCCAGGCGCCGCTCGCCACCGCCCTTGCCGGGGCCGACACGCGGCCGATCGGTGAGGGCAAGACGTGGGCGCGGCGTACGTCGTCGGTGGACATCAGCCCGCTGGTGGCCGCGACGAACGCGGCGTACGGCCATGCGGAGCGTAAGGACGTCGTACCGGAAGGGGCGCCGAACCTGTGGTGATGACCGTGCTGGAGATCCTGTTCGTCCTGGCCGCGCTCGTCGGTGTGGCGATGTGGTCGCTGCCGGCAGCGCTGATCCTGGCCGGTGTGCTCGGGGTCGTCGCCGTGGAACGGCACCAGGCCGAGCCCGCGCCCCCGAAGCCGAAGGAGGCGCGGGAGTGAAGGGACTGTTCGGGCTGTTCGACCGGCGGGGCCTGGAGGACCCGGGCGTTCCGCTTACCGATGCGTCACTGCTGAGCTGGCTGGGCGGCGCCGCGACCGACGCCGGCGTCTCCGTCAGCGAGCAGACGGCGCTCCGGATGCCGGCGGTGTGGCGCTCCGTGACCGTCATCGCCGGCGTCTCCTCCGCACTGCCGCTGCCCACCTTCAAGACGGGCACCCGGACACGGACAGTGAACGCCCTCTTGGAGGACCCGCACCCCGAGCTGACACGGCTGGAGGTCTGGCGCCTGGCGTACCTGTACCGGGTGCTGTGGGGCAACGCCTACATCCAGAAGATGCGGGCCCCCTCCGGGCAGGTCAAGGAGCTGTGGCCCGTCTCCTCCAGCCGCGTCCAGGTCGACCGCGAGCGCCCGACCCCGGACAACCCGACGGGCAAGTGGTTCTGGGCGACGGACGACTGGGGGGTGACGCACCGGCTCACTCCGCGCGACATCCTGCACATCCCCGGGATCGGGTACGACGGGCTGACCGGAGTGTCCCCGGTCCGCCTCGCCTCGCAGGGGATCGGCCTCGCACAGGCGGCGGAGAAGGGCGCGGCCCGCCTGTTCGGCTCGGGCAACATGGTCGGCGGCGTGCTCCAGACCGAGCAGCGCCTCAACGCCGAACAGGCCCTCCAGCTCAAGGAAGCCTGGCGAACGAAGATGGCCGGCGTCCACAACAGCCATGAGGTGGCCGTCCTCGACTCCGGAGCCAGCTTCGCGCCGGTGACGATGCCGAACGTCGACGCCCAGTTCCTGGAGTCCCGCGAGTTCCAGAACACCGAGATCGCGCGCATGTTCGGCGTGCCGCTGTTCCTCCTGATGGAGACGTCCAAGAGCACGTCTTGGGGGACGGGGCTGGAGCAACAGGCCACCGGGTGGGTCAAGTTCGACCTCGCCCCTACGTGGCTGGCACCGACCGAGCAGCGCATCACCAAGGAGCTGCTGCCCAAGACCGAGTACGCCAAGTACCAGGTGGCCGGTCTGCTGCGCGGCGACTCGGCCGCGCGGGCCACTTTCTACCGGGCGATGCGCGATACCGGCGTGATGTCCGCCAACGACATCAGGGAGCTGGAGGACCTGCCCCCGATCTCCGGGCCCGAGGGTGATGTCTACCTCCAGCCCACGTACATGGCCCCGCTCGGGTCCAACCCGCTGGCCCCCGACGACGCCGGGCCAGCCGCCGCGCGGGCCGCCTGGCACCTGGCCGAGGCCAAGCGTCTGCTCACCCCGACCGCTGCTGACACAGGAGGCGACGATGACCGTGATGATCGGGACTGAGGAGCGCCGGCGTCTGTCGCTGTCGGCGGCCGACGTGGTGATCCGCGCCGAAGGCACGGCCGCCAGGTTCGGCGGGTACGCCGCCAAGTTCAACTCCCGCACGTCCATCGGGAATCCGCTGCGCTGGGGGTTCTACGAGGAGATCGCCGACGGGGCGTTCACCAAGACCCTCACCGAGGGTGACGCTCGGATGCTGATCGACCACGACTCGTACTACGTCGTGTCACGGGTGTCCGCCGGATCGCTGCTGCTGGCCGAGGACGCGCACGGCCTGGCCGTCGACAGTGCGCTCGACAACGGCCTGTCCTACGTCTCCGACCTGCGGGCGAACGTCAACAACGGCAACATCACCGGGATGTCGTTCGGGTTCTACGTCATCAAGGACGAGTGGAACTCCGAGACCGTGGAGATCGAGGGCGCCGACCCGGTCCAGGTCGACGTCCGCATCATCCGGGAAGTCCGCCTGGTCGAAGTCAGCGCGGTCACCTTCCCCGCCTACACGGACACCGAGGCCGAACTCAAGGCCGTGGCCCGTGCCCTGGACCACCGCGGCGACCTCGCCGCCGTCGAAGCCCGCGCCGCCTACCGGCCCGAGCTCCTCGACCTGGTGCACATCGAGCGCGAGCCGGGAGAGTCCACTCGCGTCACACAGGAACCCGCTGAGCCGGCCGTGTCCACTCAGCCCCGGCACCTGGACGTCGATCTGCGCATGAGAGCGCTGGCTGCCCGCTACGGGCTCCCGCGCTGACCCACCTGACCATTGCCTTCCCCGGAGTCCCCGGGGCTGGCAGGCGTGCCGTGAAAGGACACAGACGCCATGCCCACACTGCTTGAGCGAGCGATCGAGACGCAGAACCGCACATGGTCGCGGATGAACGAGATCCGGGAGGCGGCCGAGCGCGACGGCCGCGACATGACCGAGGAGGAGCGGACCAACTGGGACGCCGCCGAGGCCGACCTCACCCGCGCGTCCAACGACATCGAGCGCCTCAACCGCATGGCCGCCCTGGACACCGTCGACCGGTCCGGCGCCGTCATCACCACCGGCGGGCAGGACGACCCCGCGGGCCGAGACCAGGAGGCCGACGCCCGCTACGCCGAGGCGTTCGGGCGGTACCTGCGCGGCGGTATGCGCCGCCTGAACGACGACCAGCGCTCGCTCCTGGAGCGCAGCTACAGCGAGATGTCCGACACCCGCGCCCAGGCCGCCGGGATCGACACCCTGGGCGGCTACCTGGTGCCCGATGGGTTCCTCACCACGATGACCGAGACCATGAAGGCGTACGGCGGGATCCTCGGTCTGGCGACGCCGATCAACACGGCCACCGGCAACGACCTGATGTGGCCGACGAACGACGACACCGGTAACGAGGGCGAGATCCTCGGGGAGAACGAGGAGGTCGGCGAGCGGGACGTCACCCTCGGGCAGCGCACCCTCAAGGCCCACATCTACAGCTCGCGCATGGTCAAGACCTCGCTCGCCCTGATCCAGGACTCCGCGTTCGACCTGGACACCTGGCTGCCCAGGAAGCTCGGTGAGCGCATCGGCCGGCGGGCGGCACGCTCCTTCACCACCGGCACCGGTGTGGACGAGCCGCAGGGCATCACCGTCGGCCTCGGCATCGGCAAGACCGGCGCCAACGGTCAGGTCACCTCGATCACGTACGACGACCTGATCGACCTTGAGCACTCCGTCGACCCGGCCTACCGCGAGGCCGGCCGCTGCCGGTTCGTCTACAACGACACCACGCTGGCCACGCTGCGCAAGCTCAAGGACGGCGAGGACCGCCCCCTGTGGGTCCCGGTCCCGGCCCCCGGCTTCGCGGCCACCATCAACGGCCAGCCGTACACGGTCGACAACAGCATGCCGGGCCCCGGCGCGAACAACGTCAGCATCGTGTTCGGGGACATCGCCGCCGGCTACATCGTGCGCCAGGTCCTCGCCGTGCAGACCATGCGCCTGACCGAGCGGTACGCCGAGAAGCTTCAGGTCGCGTTCCTGTCGTTCGCCCGCCTGGACGGGATGATCGACGACTACTCGGCGATCAAGGGCTACAAGCACCCCGCCGCCTGACCACCCCTCACCCGGGCGGTACGGCGGTGCCGCCCGGGTCCCGACCCCGGAAAGGGGACCCACGCCATGAACGACATCTACAGCAACTGCCTCGTCAAGGCCTCGCTGGTGCCGGCCGTACGGACCGCGACAGCGACCGGTACGGCCGTCGACCGCAACGAGGACGGCTCGATGTACCAGGACGCGCTCATCGTGGTCAGCACCGGTGTCATCACCGACGGCACCCACACGATCGAGGTCCAGGACTCCGCCGACAACAGCTCGTACGCCGCAGTGGCGAGCGAGTTCCTCCAGGGCACCGAGCCCGCCATCGTCGCGGCCAACGACAACACGACGTACGAGCTCGGCTACCTCGGGCGTAAGCGGTACCTGCGGGTCGTCAGCACCGTGGCCGGCGCCACGGACGGCGGCGCCCTGGCCGCGCTCGTCGTCCTCTCCGGCCCGCGCGTCGCCCCGGTGGTGCGCAACTGATGGCCCGCATCCTCATCCTGACCGGCATCAGCGGCCTCGGCTTCTCCTGGCGCAAGGGCGAGCTCGTCGACCTGGACGACGACGAGGCGGCCAAGTGGGCGGACGGCGTCCGGGCCGAGTACGCCGACACCCCGCCACCGCCCCCGCCCGCCGACGACGACCCGGCGGACCCTTTCGATCCGGTCCTCCATCCCAGCCGCGAGGTCTTCGCGTACCTGGACACCGTGGGCGAGAGCGAGGCGCTGCGCGTGTACGAGTTGGAGGCTGCCGGCGAGAACCGCGCCGGCATCAACAAGCAGAAGGAACGCGTTCTTGAGCGCGCTCGCGCACGCGACGCCGAGCTGGCTGCGGCGACCGGTCCGGCCGAGGTAGCGGCCGAGTCCTCGCGCGGCGGCGGCCGCGGCGACGGCCCGCCCGAAACCCGGTAGGGAGCCGCGCCGTGGGACTCCTCACGCTGGCCGAGGCGAAAGCCCAGCTGAACATCGTCACCGACACCAACGACACGGAGATCACCGCCTACATCGAGGCGGTCACCGAGGTCATCGAATGGCACGTCGGGCCGGTCGTCGAACGCATCGTGACCGAGGAGATCGACGGGAAGGGCCTGTACCTGCTCCTGCTGCATCCGCCGGTCCGGTCCCTCACCTCCCTGACCCCAGTCCTCGGAGGTACGGCCGTGGACGTGGCCGGGCTGCACGTGAACGGGGTGACCGGGGTGATCCGCCGCAAGGACGGCGGATCGTTCTCCGGCGGCCCATGGACAGCCGTCTACCCCGCCGGCCGTGACGCGGTGCCGCCGACGGTCAATCTGGCCGGACGGATCCTGCTTCAGCACCTGTGGCGCACCCAGCTCGGCCAGGCCCGCGGCGGCCTCGCCGGCGGCAACTCCGACTTCTCCGTAACCGAACCGGCCCCCGGCTTCGGCTACGCCGTGCCCAACCGCGTGCTCCAGCTCCTGGAGCCTTACAAGCAGCCCCCAGGAGTGGCGTGATGGCGTCTCGCGTACCTGAACTCATCGACGCTCTGGTCGCCCGGCTCACCCCGGACCCGGAGTTGACCGGCGTCGTGGTCGTCGACGGCCCGGAGATCAACGAGACGGACACGCCGGACTGGCTGATCGTCGGATGGTCCGGCGACCCTGACGGCGACTTCCAGGCCGCACAGACCCTGGGCGGCTGGTCCGATCTTGGCACTGGCCGTGAGGAACAGCTTCAGGTCACTGTCGCCGCGATCGCGGCCCGAGGCGACACCGATGTCCGGGCCGCCCGGGTCCGCGTGTTCGAGATCGCCGGCCGGGTCGAAGCCCTGTTGCGGGCGGACCCCAGCGTGGGGCTGAGCTCGCTGGAGGTCGCGATCGAGGCGACCCAGCTCGTGCAGGAACAGGACGACAACGGCGCACAAGCCACCCTGCTGCTAACCGTGGCCGGCCGCGCATTCACATAGATGAGGACCCCCGTGCGTACATCCATCCCGTTCGATCTGGTCGCAGCTTTTGTTCAACAACTCGGGGCCGACCTGAACGAGACCTCGTCTGTCGAGATCACCCATGACCGGGTGACCGTGACGCAGCACCGGCTCAACGAGCAAGGCGCGCGGTTCTCGGTCGGCAGCACCAGCGCGAAGGTCGTCACCGACATCCGTATCGAGAGGGAGAGCCGAGCATGGCTGCGTTGAGTACGTCTGTGGTGCCCCGGGGAGGTCTGGCCGTCGAACCGGTGGCGGCGGCCGGCGGCGGGGACACCTGCCAGACCGGCGCCGGTGTGGTGCTCCTGGTCCGCAACGGCGACGAGTCCAGCCACACGGTGACGCTGGTGACGCCGGGCACCGTCAACGGGCTGGCGATCGCCGACCGGGCGGTGACCGTCGCGGCAGGGGACGAGGTCCTCATCCCCGTAACGAGCGAGTACTACAACCCGTCGACCGGCCGGGCGAACATCACCTACGACGGGGTCACCGATCTGACCGTCGCGGTCATCCGGGTGCCGTCGTGAGCAGGGTGACGCTCAGTCATCCCGATCTTCCTGACCAGACGATCGAGGTGGACCAGGCGGCGGTGCCGCACTACCAGTCGTCCGGCTGGCAGCGCGTCGGGCCCGAGGCGGTCCCGGACCCGGAACCGAGCACGACTCCGAGCAGGGCGCCGCGGCGCCGGCAGAAGAAGGAAGGGGACCGCTGATGGCGACTCCGATCACTCCCAGCGTGCGGTACTACCGGCGCGGCACGACCAAGGTCCTGTGGATCCCGGCGATCGCGAACAAGAACGCGCCGACCCGGGACGAGATCAACGCCGGTACTGCCCTGGAGGGCGAGACCGGCGCGATGGCCGGGTGGCAGACCACCAGCGCCGTCCAGCCCGTAGCGGCACTCGGCAGCAGGTTCACACCCGTGGTCGGCGCCGAGATCACTGCCGCGGAAAGCTCGCTCACTTTCTGGGCGTCGAAGAACGGCGTGGACGTGCGGACGCTCCTCACCCGCGAGGCCGTGGGCTTCGTCGGCTGGATGGACGAGGGTGACGTCCCCGGTCAGACGATGGACGTCTACCCGGTGACCGTCACCTCCCAGGCCAAGGTGAGGGAGCTCGACAACGCCGCGCAGATCATGGCCCAGTTCGCCATCACCAGCGAGCCGGCCGAGAACGTCCTCATCCCGGCCGCCTGACATGGCGGGCTCGGTACAGATCCACGGCACCGGGCAGTTGCTGACGCTGTCCCGCCGTCTGCGGGCGGCGGGCGGCCCCCGCTTGCAGCAGAACTTCGCCCGCCGGATCCGGCGCACAGCGGAGCCGCTGCACCGCGACCTGACGTCCACGATCACGCGGCTGCCACTCCGGTCCGCCGGGCGCGGCGCGCGGCGGCGGGGCGGCCCCTCTCCGACACAGCGCCCCTTCCGGGCCACCCTTGCCGGCGCGGTACGGATCAGCGTCCGTACCGGCACCAACCCCGGCGCCAGGGTGTTCTTCGACCCGGCGCTGCTGCCGCCGGACATCTCGGCAGGCGTCCTGTACCAGCTGGACGCGGGCCGTCTCCGGCATCCGGTGTTCGGCAACCGGAAGCGCTGGGCGAACCAGACGACCCCCGCCGGCTGGTGGGGCCGGACCGTCAACCGTCACACGCCGCGCATGCGAGCAGAGGTCGAACGCGTCCTCACTGACGTGCGCCGCCAACTGGAATAGAGAGCCCCATGATCGTCACGCACACCCCGGCCGACGGCACGATAGAGCAGGTTTCCACGCTCGACCTCTCCGCGATCGAGTCGGCCGAGATCGAGGAGGTCCTGGGCGGCGTCGCATGGCGCGCGATCGAGGACCAGCTGAGGCAACAGAACCCCACCGCGATGCGCGCCGTCCTGTGGGCCGTACGCAAGCGCGCGGCTCCCGACCTGGCGTTCGCCTCGGTCGACGTGCCGAAATGGAAAATGCGGCTCAAGGCCCGTCTCGAACGCCACGAGATTGACGAGATCCTCACCAACATCATGAGCGAGGCGCTCGCCAAGTCCGAGGACGCAGCAATCGACGCGATGCTGCCGCACTTCCGCAAGCTCGCCCACGACCAGGGCGACATCGAGCCCGCGCTGGATGCGCTGGGAAAAGGCCACTTGGTTCCGGGCCGCCAGGCATCCGGGGACTGATTCTCGAATACCGGTGGCTCCTCGCGCACTACCTGCACATCCGCCCCTGGGAGATCCAGCGCATGAGCGCAGACGACCTGGAGTCGGCCGTCGCCTGGATCAACCGGCACATCTCATCGTGAGAGGGGTGACCGCGTGCCCCGCTTGACGTTCACCCTCGACGGCCGCGACGAACTGTCCCGTGTCCTCAACGGCACTGCGGACAGTGCCGATCACCTGCGGCTGCGTATGGCCGGCCTGACCACGGACGCCGACGGCAACCTGCGTGACCTGCAAGGCCGTTACGTGTCCGTCGCGGACGCGCAGCGCCGATTGGCGGGCGATACGGATGACACGGCCCGCCGGTTCCGTGGCCTGACGGACGCGTCGTCCAAGCTGGGCGACTCGCTCAAGTCGGGTCTGATCAGCCTGGCGCCGGCGGCGATCCCGCTGGTTGCCGGGCTCGGCGGCGCGGCGGCGGCCGTGGGAGCGCAGCTCGGCGCCGCAGGCGTGGCAGCCGGTGCTTTCGCGCTGGCGCTCGGCCCGCAGATCTCCGCCATCAGCAAGGCGCGCGACGCACAGAACAAGTACGAAGAGGCGGTCAAGACGTCCGGCCGGACGTCGCAGGCCGCCGCAGAGGCGGAGTCCGCCTACCGGCGGGAGCTGGCCCAGCTCCCGCCCGAGACGCGCAAGGCGGCCGTCGCTGTCGGCCTGCTGGCCGACGGCTTCAGCGAGTGGTCCGACAGCCTCAGCGGCGATGTGATGGCCCCGTTCATCAAGGGCGTAGGCGTCGCCAACACGTTGCTCCCGAAGACCACCGGCCTGGTCAAGGGCTCGTCCACCGAGCTGGACCGGCTGATCACGATGCTGGGCGGCGCGGTCGCCTCGCCCGGATTCGACGCGCTCAACGACAAGTTCACCGTCTTCGCGAACGACACGATGCGCAACGCGGTCGACGAGGTCGCGATGTTCTTCGACCGCCTCGAACGGGGCGAGGTCGACGACAGCGGGCTCCAGCGGTTCCTCGACTACTGCCGGGACAACGCACCTCTGGCCATCGAGACGCTGAACAACCTCGGTGACGCCGCCTTCAACCTGATCGAAGCCGGGTCCGGTGTCGGCGTAGGAATGCTGGATCTGATCAACTTCCTGGCCGGGGTCGCGTCCGCGGTTCCGCCGGGCGCGATCGCCACGCTGCTCCAGCTGGCGATCGCCGTCAAGGCCGTGAGGTTGGCAGCGGCCGGCAGCGCCGCCGCCGGGGCGGCCATGGCGGGCCTCGCCGGGCAGATCGCGCTCGCACGCGCGGCGGCGGCCGCCGCACCGGGGCCGCTCGCCGCCACCACGGCCGCGATCGGCGCCCTGTCCAGGACCG
This sequence comes from Streptomyces sp. NPDC058665, assembly GCF_042714995.1. Classification (NCBI taxonomy): domain Bacteria; kingdom Bacillati; phylum Actinomycetota; class Actinomycetes; order Kitasatosporales; family Streptomycetaceae; genus Streptomyces; species Streptomyces sp. NPDC058665. Next base: position 82,343 of record NZ_JBHXRX010000014.1, on the reverse strand, counting down.
CGAAACTCGCGGTCGCGGGTACGGCGATCGGGCTGCTCCTGATCGGCCTGACCGAGCTGGCCTCCCGCGGGCAGAAGGCCGGCCCCGATGTGGACCGCCTGACCACCAGCCTCGGCCAGCTCGCCGTGAGCGGCAAAGTCTCCGGCGAAGCGGCGCGCGCGTACGGCAAGGATCTCGGAGGCCTCGCCGACAGCCTGCGTGAAGTGGCCCGTCCGTCGAACGTCGCGAGCTTCCAGCAGTGGGCCACGCAGCTCGTCGGCCTGGACTCGACCCCCGTCAAAGAAGCCAAGAAGGATCTCGACGGGATCGACAAGGCCCTGGCCAACATGGTGTCCAGCGGCAACGCGGACCAGGCGGAAGCAGCGTTCAATCACGTCGCCGCAGCGATGAAGAAGAAGGGCCTCACAACCGCTGAGCTGCGGGCCGAGCTGGGCGACTACAAGGCAGCCCTCGCCGGGGCCGCGTTCGAGGAGCAGCTCGCCGCAGAGAGCATGGGCCTGTTCGGCGCCCAGGCGATCGACGTCCAGGCCAAGCTCGACACCCAGAAGCAATCGGCGGACGGCTTGGCCCAGAGCATCCACGCCCTGAACAACTCCTACCTGACAGCCAGGGGCGGCGTACGCGGGATGGAGGCCGCGATCGACGCGGCGTCGGAGTCGCTCAAGAAGAACGGCGCCACCCTCGACAACAACACGGAGAAGGGCCGCGCGAACAACGCGGCGCTGGACGAGCTGGCGTCGGCAACGATGAAGGCCGCCGAGTCCTCGCGCGCCAACGGCGCGAGCTGGGACGAGGTCTCCGGGATCTACGACCGTGGCCGCGGGGCTTTCCTGCGGTCTGCCCAGGCCATGGGCCTGACGGAGACGCAGGCCCGGAAGCTCGCCGACCAGATCCTGAAGACCCCCAACAAGACGGCGTACTTGCGCGGTGACTTGGACGATCTGAGGGCGAAACTCGCCGACGCGAAGGAACGCCTGCGGAAAGCCCCCAGCTCGAAGACCGCCGCGATCAAGGGTGAGATCTCCGACCTGAAACGGAAGATCGCGGCGGCGGAGCGCGAGCTGGACCGACTGGACGGCAAGACGGCGTACACCTACGTCCGGACGGTCTACAGCCCGAAGGGCCACACCGGGCCGGGCGGTATCCCCGCCTTCGCGAGGGGCGGCCCGATCCAAGGTTTCCCGGGCGGCGGCCTCCTCCAGGGCCCCGGGACGTCGACGTCGGACAGCATCCTGCTGCGGGGTTCCAACGGCGAGTACATGGTCAACGCCATGTCGGTCCGGAAGTACGGCTTGGACTTCATGCACGCCATCAACGACGGCACCCTCCCCGCCGGCCGGGCCGCCGCCCCGGCCGGGCGCCCCGCGGCAGCGCTCACGCAGGCAGCGCCGGCAGGGGACCAGACCCGGGTGACGTACAACGTGTATCCCCGGCAGTCGGTGATCAGCGCGGAGGACCTGCTGCTGATCCAGCGGCAGGAAGAGGCACGGCAGCGTGTGGGGAGGCCCGGGTAAATGCCCTTGTTCACAGCGCCGTACGTGACGCCGGAGGAGCCGCCGGTTGTCCCGCCGGTCGACGTCCCCGGGGTTGGGTACGCGGCGATCACCTACATCTCACCGGACGGTGTCCGCTGGCCGATGACGGACCTGGCCGCGGACTGGTACGCGATGGCCGAGGGGGTGTCGGGTCTGGGGGCGGCGCCGTACACGCTGACGTCGGACCCGCACCCGCGCGGCGGCGCCCGGCTGCGGCACGTCCAGCCGCAGCCGCGGACCATCGTGTGGCCGGTCCACGTCAAGGGCGCCGACCACATGCGGTTCACGGAGAACTGGCGGGCCCTCGCTGACGCCTTCACCCGGACACTGCGACTCGGCCCGGACGGTCTCCGGACACCGGGGGTGCTGGAGGTCGCCCGGCCGAACGGCACCGTCCGGACGATCGAGGTGTACTACCAGTCCGGGTGGGACGGCCTGGGGCAGAAGGCGACCGGCATCACATGGGACAACGCTGTCGTCACCCTGTGGTGCGAGGACCCGTACTGGGTCGACACCGTCCCGGTGACCGTGCACCGGGAGACCGGCACCCAGGTCGACTACCTGGTGCCGTACCCCTCCGTCTCCAGCTCGCAGGTGCTGGGCGAGACCACCGTCAACAACCCAGGCGGCGTCGACGTCTGGCCGACGTGGACGGTGACCGGCCCCGCGACGGCGATCACCTTCACCCGCGACGACACCGGCGTCAGCTTCACCCTGACCATGGCCGACACCGTCCACGGTGACCTCCTGGCCGGCGAGACCGTGACGATCAGCACCGACCCGCCGCGCGTCCGCTCCGACACCGACGAGAACCTGCTCAAGGGGCTCGATTGGCCGGGCGCCGTCCTGTGGTCCCTGCCCCCCGGCGAGACACCGGTCACGTTCCAGCTCGACGGGGCCGAGGCCGGCAGCGCCGTCGACCTAACGTTCTACCCGAGGTACGAGACGGCATGATCCAACTGCTGGTCACCGACCGGAACCTGAACATCCTCGGCGACCCGCTTGACGGGTGGACCGCCCTCACATCCGAGCTGAACTTCATCGTCCCCGCCGCCGGATCGGTATCGCTGCCGGCGCACCCGGCCTACATGGAGCTGCTCCAGCCGGGCGCCCGCATGGTCGTGATCCGGGACGGTGAGGTCTGGTCCGCCGGTCCGCTGGAGCAGCCGCAGGACTACACCTGGGACCTGGCGGCCAACGCCGACGGCACGGTCAAGGTCACCTTCAGCGACGACCTGGCCCGGGTCGCGGGATACCTCACCTACCCCGAACCGGCGAAGGCCTTCAACGCGCAGACCACGACGTCCGACGTCACACGGAAGCTCACCGCGACGAACGCGGAGACGATCATCCGGACGCTGGTCAACGAGAACTGCGGGCCCGGCGCGATCACGGCCAGACGCATTGAGCGCCTGGTCCTCGACACCGTTGCCAGCGTCGGCAGCAACCGCACTGTGTCGACACGGTTCGAGCCGCTGCTCGACGCATGCCGTACGGCGGCCGCCGCGGACGGGCTCGGCTTCCACACCCGGCAGGTCGGTGACGAGATCCGCTTCGGGGTGTACGCCCCGGTCGACCGCTCGGGCACTGCGCGGTTCTCCGCAGGGCTCGGCAACCTGCGGTCCGTCAGCTTCACCATGGGGGCGCCGCTCGCCACCTCGGAGCTGGTGCAGGGCGGTGAGGACCCGGCGCAGCAGGTCGGGGAGGGAGATCCCGCGAACGAACGGGTGTACGTCGAGGTCGCCTCCGGTGCGGCAACGGACTGGTATCGGGTGGAGAAGCTGATCGAGCAGTCCGGCAAGGACGACGCTGACGGCGAACTCACCCAAGCCGGAGTGTTGGCGTTCGGCAACGACAACCCCCAAGCCAGCCTGGCGACGGTGACGGTCGACACCCCCGACCTGCGGGCCGGCCGTGACTACGGGCTGGGTGACCGGGTGACGGTGGAGCTCCCGACCGGACTGGAGGTCACCGACCTGGTGCGCACCATCCGGCTGGAGACGACGCCCGACGGCGGCGAGCTGGTCACCACGGTGATCGGCGACAGCGATAAGACCACGACCACGGCGACGGTTCGCGCGGTGCGCGACCTGGCCCGACGACTTGGCAGACTGGAGGCCAGATAGTGGCGCAGGACTCGTGGCCCAGCCCGGGGCACAACGACCGGGCGGTCACCGACTCGGAGTATGAGACGGTGGCCGCGCACTTCTCCGGTGACGGGGTGTACGGCGACCCCACCGAGACCGCGGTCGTCACCGCCGGCGTGGGTCTGACGGTCACCGTCGCGGCCAACGTGACCGGTTCCTTGCGTGGTCACGCCTGGACGTCGGGCACCAGCGACGTGACCCTCGCCGTCGCCGCCAACTCATCCGGCCAGACCCGCACTGACCGCGTGGTCCTGCGCCTCGACCGTGACGACTGGACGGTCCGCGCCGTCGTCAAGCAGGGCACCCCGGGCGCCGGCCCGCCGACACTGACGACGGGCGACGGCTTTACCAACTACGAGGCGCTCCTCGCGAACGTCACCATCCTGAATGGGGCGGGCTCCGTCACCGTGGCCCGCGGCGAGCGGTACGTCGGCTCCCGCATCCGGCCCTGCACATCAGCCTCGCTCACCGACCCCAACCCGCAGCTGGGGGACGTGACCTGGGAAGTTGATACCAAGCGGCTGCGCCTGTACGACGGGTCGACGAAGCACAGCATCTACTCCAACTCCGGCATCATCAGCGTCAACTCACCGCTGGCCGCATGGAGCAACGAGGTCCAGAGCGTGATCCAGGAACGCAACGGGGTCGTGTCGACCCGGTTCGGTTCCTTCCAGCGCACGGCGGGCACCTTGGCTGCGGGGAACGAGTCCCGGCTTCCGGTGCTGATCCCGGCCGCGTACCGGCACCCGAACCGTGACCAGTACGGCATCGCGATCGTGGGCACCGCCGCGTGCCGGTTCATCGTCCACGCCCAGTCGACCGACCGGGCTGGCCAGGTGTGGCTCGTCAACCACCCGAACATCGCTTCCGGCGCGTTCGTGCTGCCGATCTCCGGCATGAGTTGGGTGGTGGACTGACATGGCGCGCTTCCAGTTCGGCCGCGGTATCGCGGACTTCGTGGTCCGCCCGACGGACGGCCTGTGGGGAATCGGCGCCGGAACGGTCCTGACGTTCTGGTCCGCCGCCGACGCAGGCACCCAGTACACCGACCTCCTCAACGCCGCCAGTGAGCCGACCACCGAGATCGTCACCAACGAGCAGGGCGGCATCCCCACGTTCGCCGGGCCCGACGGCGTGACCGGCATGTGGGCCGACGCCGGTGGTACGGCCCGCGCGTGGATGGTGGCGCGCGACGCGGGCGACGACGACGTGGCCGCCGCCGGGTCGGTACGGGACTGGCTCAACGTGAAGGACTTCGGCGCAGCCGGGGACAACGTCACCGACGACACCGCGGCGATCCAGGCCGCGTTCGCCGCGTGCCCGATGGGCGGCGTCGTCTACCTCCCGGTCGGCGCGTACCGCACCAGCGTTCCCCTGACGATCCCGCCGGCCGTGACCCTGATGGGCACACACGCCAACCTGATGACCGTGGTCGGGCTCGTCGACCCGCCGTGCTACCTCAAGCCCCTCGCGAGCTTCGTGGGCGGCGCGGTGATCCTGTTCCTCGACGAGATCGACGGCGGCTACTCCACCATCTCGGCCGAGCACCGCATCCTGAACGTGATGATCGACGGGTCGGACCTTGAGGCCCCCGGCGTCGACGGGATCCGGGCCGCAGGCAACATCCAGAATGTCGGGCTCCGGGACGTGACGATCCGGCGGGTCACCGGCGCCGGCGTCCACACGGAGTTCAACGGCGGGTTCTTCCCGTACTCGTGGCGGCTGCACAGGGTGATGGTCGACAACGTTGGCTGGCACGGCTTCGCCGTTGAGGTGATGACCGACATCACCATGGTCGACTGCCAGGCCATCGGCAACGGAGCGAATGGTTTCGAGATCGCCAACGCGGCAAACAGCCACGCGATCGGCTGCCGTGCTGAGTGGAACGTGGGCAACGGCTTCCACCTGACCGGGGACTGGGCGACCGGCACCGGGTCCGGTGGCATGCTCCTCGGCGACTGCTCTACGGATCGCAACGGGAACAGCGGTGTCTTGATCGACGCGACCGGGAACCCGCCGATCCAGATCGAGAACCTCCTCACCAGGAGGGACGGCCGCAACGACGGTGCGGGCGGCGGCGGTTACGCGGGCCTCGCATGTGACGGCGCGGAACTGCCCGTCATCGTGGGCATGGTCACCTGCTACCCGGGCACCGACGATGACGGCACCCAGGAGAACTCCCCGCAGTACGGGGTGCGGGTCGCCGACTGCTCGTACGTCAGCGTGGCGGCCGGGTTCCTCCATGCGGACGAGGCTGGCTGGTCCGACGGCGGCGGCAACGCGGTTCTCCGGCGGGGACTGAACATCGCCGAACGCACCGGCACCACCGACGCCCCGGTCGATGTCTTCGCGGCCCCGTCCGCTGTGGGCGGGAACTTCACCGTCGGCGGCTACCTCGCCGCGGCCTCCGGTCAGTCCGATGGCCAGTGGAACATCTGGGCCAACCAGGCGAAGGCCCTCAACCTCGGGTCGGCCGGCGGCGGGATCGCGATCGCCGAAGGCGCCAACGCCCGCATGGGCGTGGCCACCCTGGCGACAGGCACGGTCACCGTCGCGAACACTTCCGTCACGGCCACCACCCGGGTCTTCCCCATCCGGCAGACGGCCGGCGGGACCCTTGGCCACCTCTCCGTCACGAAGGACCCCGGTGTCGGCTTCACGATCACGTCGAGCAGCAACACCGAGACGTCAACCGTCGTCTGGTTCTTGGTCGAGCCCGCATAGACGCAGACCCACCCGAGCCCCGCGCCGTTCCGGCCGAGGCTTCCTGCTTGCCCTGAGGAGGACGACATGGCTACACCCATGAGCGCCGCCCAGTTCGCCAAGTGCCTGCGCGACGAAGGCCTGACCGTGATTGAGGTCGGCGACTGGGAAACCCACAACCGCAACCACATGGGCCCGTGGGGCCCGGTGTACGGCGTGATGATGCACCACACCGTGACCAAGGGCACCGCGGCCACCGTCCGGATCTGCCAGCACGGGTACGCCGGTCTGCCGGGGCCGCTGTGCCACGGCGTGATCGCCAAGGACGGCAAGGTCCACCTCGTCGGCTACGGACGCGCGAACCACGCCGGCTCGGGGGACGACGACGTCCTTCGCGCGGTCATCGCAGAGAAGGCGCTGCCGGCGGACAACGAGACCAGCACGGACGGGAACCGGCACTTCTACGGATTCGAGTGCGAGAACCTGGGCGACGGCAAGGACCCGTGGCCGGCCGTCCAGGTGGCGGCCATGGAGAAGGCCGCCGCCGCCGTCTGCCGCGTCCACAAGTGGGGCGCCCCGTCGGTCATCCGCCACCTTGACTGGCAGCCCGGGAAGATCGACCCGCGCGGTGTCGACTGGCCCAAGATGCAGGCTGCGATCGGTGTACGGCTGAAGACCAAGCCCAAGCCCCCCGCGCCCGCGACGTACAAGGTCAAGGACGGCGACAGCCTGTGGGGCATCGCCGCCGCCAAGCTCGGGGACGGCTCCCGCTACATGGAGATCGCCGCCCTCAACCGGGCCGAGGTCCCCAACCCCAGCGAGCTGCGCATCGGCCTCGTGCTGACGCTCCCCAAAAAGTGAGGTAACTGCCATGGCTGCTGCACCCATAGAGAAGAAGGTCACCGCGGCGATCGCCGCAGCGTACGTCGGATCGACCGGACTCCTGGCGTCGCTCGCCGCCGTCCAGGACGACGCGCGCCTGATCAGCTCCCTGCCCGACGGGCTCACCCCGTTCGTGCTCGCCCTCATACCGGCCGCCATCACGGCCATCGCGGGCTGGAAGGCGAAGCACACCCCGAGGCCTCCGCGGTGACCACGCCACAGGATCCGGGTGTGTACATCAGCCCGGCACAGACCTACCAGGAGGTACAGAAGCTGGGGCGAGCCGTCGACCGGATCGAGCACAAGCTCGACACCGTCCTGGACGAGCAGAAGAACATCCGCGACGACGTCGCCGACCATGAAGAACGGCTCCGCACTCTGGAACGGGCCCGCTGGCCCCTGCCCACCGTCGCCGCCCTCGCCGGAGTAGCCGGCACCGCGACCGGCCTCATCGCCCTACTCCGCTGACGCAACGCCCCGCCGCCCCCGCCCCGACTTCGGTCGGAGCGGGGGCGGCTTCGTGCGTTCCGAACTCAGCCATACGTACGATCAGGTACATGATTCGAGCAGTCGTATTCGACGTCGGCGAGTGCCTGGTGGATGAGTCGAAGGAGTACGGGACCTGGGCCGACTGGCTCGGCGTCCCCCGACACACCTTCGCCGCGATGTTCGGCGCGGTCATCGCCCAGGGCCGCGACTATCGGGAGACGTTCCAGGAGTTCGCCCCCGGCTTTGACCTGTACGAGCAGCGCGAAGCCCGCGCAGCCGCCGGCCAGCCGGAGCACTTCGGCGAGGACGATCTGTATCCGGATGTCCGTCCCGCACTCGCCGAACTGCGCGCGGCAGGGCTGTGGCTGGGCATCGCGGGCAACCAGACCGTACGCGCCGGCGGCATCCTCCGAGAGCTGTTCACCAAGGACGTGGACCTGATCGGCACCTCGGACGACTGGGGCGCGAGCAAACCGGATCCGCTCTTCTTCGAGCGCGTCGCCGACGTCGTGCCCTACGGGCCGGGCGAGATCCTGTACGTCGGTGACCGGGTTGACAACGACCTCCGGCCCGGCGCCGCCGCCGGAATGCACACCGCGCTCGTCCGCCGAGGGCCGTGGGCGACCATCCAGTGGACAACGGAGGAGGCGGAGAAGCTCCCCACCTTTCGAGTGGAGAGCCTCCTCGAACTCCCCGGGGCAATCGCCAATTTCAACGCGTCAGAGCACTGACGGTCGTTGCCCACCCGTACAGCCGGTCGTCCAGCTCGCGCACGCACTGCTCGTGCTGGTGCGGCGCGAGCGCCCGCCGGACTTCCGTTACCCGATCCATGCCCATCGCGTACCAGGTGACCGCGAGCTGATCGAGCGCCAGAACCGCATAACGGCAAGCCGCTTCAGGGTCCCCGGCGGCGGCCTCGACTGCTGCGAGGTCGCCGAGGACCACAGACCGCTGCTTGTCCTCGGTGGCGGGCAACTCATCGAGGACGCCAAGGAGCGTGGTCCGCGCCTGCGGCAGATGCCCGGCCTTGACCTGCGTGTTGCCCTTGAACGCGGACAAGCGCACTGGGCTGAACCAGTCCAGCCAATCGGGGCTGTCGTACGGTCCACCTGCGGTGAGCAGATCCTCGCCGTGCCTGATCAGATGCAGCGCCGTTCTGGTATGCCCGCAACGCGTCTCACACTCGGCTTCCACCGCATCAAGCCACGCGAGGAGGCCGACGGGCGCCGCGCCGCGCCGCGCATAGGTTCGCGCAGCCACCATCCGCTCCACCGCAGCATCCCGTCGCCCTGCCCATGCCGGGACGAACGCCATGTGCGCGAGCACCGCCGACCCCAGCAGGGAGTCATCAGCCTCGCCCGCTGCCTGGAGCGCGCGCAGCAGGGTGGCCGTCGCACGGTCGGGTTCACGCATGTCGAAGAACTCGATGCGGGCCGCCAGTAGGTACGACTCCGCGACGGCTGCGGCCACGGCGCGGCGGGTCTGGCCGGCAGTCTCGGTGAGGAGGGCACAGCCGAGGGTGGCGTGCGCGAGTGCAGAAGGATGGAGGGTGGCCGGGGCGACCGACCAATAGAGTCGTCGGTGTGACCGGGTCACCGCTTCGAAGTCAGCCGCAACGGTGGCGGGTTGGACGACAGCCGGGGCCTGCGTGGGGATTGTGGCGTGCCCGGAAGGCGCGGAAAGAGCGGGGCGCCGCGAAGCACCGTCGGGGCGGTCGCGTCCGTCCGGGATGGTAAATCCGAGGTCGCCGAGATTCTGTCCGAGTGCTGTTGTGAGAGCCTGCTGAAGGTCGGGGTGGGGCCACGGCGGGGTGTCGGACTCCCACCGACGCACCTGCCGTACGCCGACCCCCAGCGCGGTCGCGAGTTCCTGCTGCGAGGCATACCCCGCCGCGATCCGGGCGGCCTTGAGACGTGGATTTCCTGTCGACTGCCTCACACTGCACCTCCATCGGTTCGAGATCAGTGTTGCAGCGGGCCCTCTCCTTGGCGAGCATTCACCCATACGACAGCGCAAAAGTCCGCATCTCGACCGGCAAAAGACCTCTGTAAGTCCTCGTGAACCACCTGCGATAGGGCCACTGTTGGTGGCTCAACCGACAGGTCGGTGCGCAGAGGAGCCGCGATGCCAGCCACACACACCCCCACGGACTGGGACGCGATCCGCGTACCTCGCTATCTGGGACTCACCGCCCTGGACATCCTGGGCTCCCGCTGCGGTGCCGTCGTCGATGACCCGGTCGAGATGGCGCTCTACTGGCTCATCCCCGTCGGCGCCGGGGAGAGTTGGGACGTCGCGACCACCCGTGTCGACACGGGGCATGTGACGATCCCGCCGCCACGTCGTACGCGGGGGCCGGGGCCGCACTGGCGGATGTGTCCTGGGGAAGATCGGTGGCTGACGGACGCGGATGCCCTGCGTGCCGCGCTCGAAGACGCGCTCGGACCGCAGCCGTCGGCGTCGGAGGTGGCCGTATGAGCGGCGAGCGCTGGGACCTTCACCCTGGCGGATCGGGTGCCGGCCGCATGCAGCGCGTCTCCGACCGGACCAGCACCGCGCGACGGATCAACGACGGGCCAGTCCAGGACGCGTACAACGCCTACCTCGACCACTTGGTGCGGGCCATCTGCGGCTGCCTCGAACTGCCGGAAGGCCGCTGTGAGAAGGGCCAAGCCCTGTGGGATACGTACAAGGAGACGATGCGCCCGTGATCTGCGCCCGATGCGACAAGCCCATTGCCGCTGGCCAGGGTGAAAGCCGCAGTGTCGAGCAGGGCTCCGGCGGAGGCGGCACGATCTGGCTCCACAAGGAGCTCTGCCAGAAGACACTGACCGGCCGCACCTACCCCCTGCCCCGCATCTGACCGCCCCCTGAGACTCCCTCGCCCGTGCCGCGGCGGCGCGGGCACGGGCGAGGGTCTTACGCCCCGGCCGGCGGCTGTCCCCCTGGCCGCCGGCCGGGGTCCCGACGGGCACGTCGAGCGCGGCCCGCGATGGGGAGCAGCTCGCCGAGCCGCAGTTCGCGTGCTTCGCTCACTCACGGCCGCCACCTCTGTCTGGAGGTGGCGGCTTCCGCCGTCACTTGGCGTGCGGAATATAACGGTCCAGGCGCAATATGCCTGTTGTTGCTGACACCACGCATATGCCGCGTCACGGTGAGCACATCGCCCTCACTCGCCCCACACACACCCCCCACCTCAAGAGCAAGCGCTTACCGAAGAGCGGAGAAGCGTTTCCGGTTGATCGCCGGGGCCGAGTCGGATGTCGGCACTGCGACGGCTGAACACCAGAAATCCCAGGCAATCGTACGAGGTTGGCAATGGACAGAAAGCGCACGCGGTTTCGGACGCTGGACCTTCAACTCGAAGCGATAGCTGACACCCTGGCAATGGCTCAGCGGGAGCCTTCACCGGAACGCCGCGCGCAACTCCTACTCGTGGTCGAGAGAGCTTTCGCCGTGTATCACCAGGAGCACAAGGCGGCGGTATCGGCACGGCCCCGTCTCCGTCTTTTACAAGGTGGAGCGGCGGTAGGCGCGCTGACCCACCCGGTGGATTGGTGGCGCGAGATGCATAGTGAGCAGCGGGCGGTCGCAATTGGCGTGGTCGCGGCGGCCATCGGAACGGGCGCCCTAGCGGTCGCAGTGTGGCCGGGCGGGGGCGGTGAGCGTCCGCCGCTGTCGGCCCCCACGGTGACCGTGTCGCAGACCGTTAGTCCGCCGCCGCGTGCGCCGTCGCCAGCGCCCCCGCATGTGCCGTCGCTAGCGCCGACGCGGGGCAGCGTCGCGCCTGCGCGCGGGCCGTCCGTATCTGAGGCGCCGTCGGCTACACCGCCGGCCCATAGCGAGGCCTCCATCTCGCCCTCCGGCGGACTCAGTTCCCAACCGCCGGAGGAGCCGTCCCCATCCGGGTCCCCGGATCCCGGGCCGAGTACGGGCCTTGAGTGGCCGCCAGGGGGCGGCGAGGACGGGGGTGACCAGGACCCGCCGGGGCAGCCCGAGCAGCCGGAGGAGCCGGACCGGTCGCGCTGTGTGCTGGACCTTGATGTGCCGCTGATCGACGTCAATGTCGGGCGCCTGCTGTGTCTGTAGGCACGGGAGTCCGCTCGCGCGTACGGCGGCGCTCACCAGGGATTACAGCAAGATCAAGTGGGAGCAGAATGGGAGCCGATCTTGGTTCCCGACCGTGCTCGAAGGTGCTCGAACGTCCCCCAACGTGCCTGAACGTTCGCGAGAACGTCCAGGTCGCGCGGGGGACAAGCGTGCCCCCGGCAGGATTCGAACCTGCGACACCCGCTTTAGGAGAGCGGTGCTCTATCCCCTGAGCTACGGAGGCGGGGATCTGCCGAAAGCTTGTGCAGAAGCTAGCCGACAGGCTGGCGGCGGCCTGGCCCACGAGGGGTGGACCACCGCGAACAGTGTAGCGGGTGAGCTGGCGCCGGTACCTCGGGTTCTTACGCGGGGCCCAGGGCACGCCTGTCCGTGTAACGGCGATATGCCGCCATTCCTGGTGGCATCGCGGCTGTGCCCGTCCTCAGACCGTGCCCGTGTCCACTCGGTAGACGATCTTCCCGTCGAACTCCGTGAACCCCAGCCTTTTGTAGAAGGCCCGTGCGCTCGGGTTGTCGTGATCCGTCATCCATTCGACGCGGCTGCACCCGGGCCGTGCTGCGGCCAAGGCGCGGAGTTCGGCCATGAGGCGTGCGCCGATGCCTTGGCGGCGAAGGGTGTCCCGGACGTAGAGCTCCTTCAGGAAGAGGGAGTGGGACGAGCCCGCAGCCGGCCAGAGGAACGAGTAGGCGGCGAGACCAACCAGATCGCCGTTCTCATCCTCCACCAGGAGTGCGGACGCCAGTGGTGGCGAGCCGAAGAGCGCTTCCTTCACCTGCGCGTGGCGTTCATCGAATGTCTGGATCTCGGCCGATCCGTAGAACCGTTCGATCTCCTCGATGAGTTGGGCCACGCCGATGACGTCTTGCTCTTCAGCGGGGCGGATCGACACGGTCATCAGCATCTCCAGTCGCTCCTTCAGCGCTTCATTCCTACGTTCCAACGCCTGATCCCGTCGCGGCGGCACGGCTCACGAGGGAGGGCCCGTCGGCGCGTGAGCGTCCCAGCCGTGCTGTGACAACGACCCCTGGACATGCCGGATGAGGAACTCCAGATCCGCGCAGTAGACCGAGGGGTTCCGATAGTTGCGAGCGGTGCTGAAGCGGTGCGGGAGGTAGCCACCTCCGCACACCTCCACCAGAGGGCAATTCTGGCACTGCTCGGCGAGTGCTGCCTTGCCGTACTGCCTGTGCAGGAGCTTCGGATGCCGAAGGACCTGATCGAAGGAGTGCTCGATGACGTCGAACCCCAGCCAGGACGCGCCCTCCTCGACAGACCGCAGAGTGTCCACGCCCTCGATCGATCCGTCGGACTCGATCACGACGCTTGTAGGCGGTGCAAGGCCGAGGGTTTCCACTGAGCCGCGCACGCCGGAACTCAGGGCCACGATGTCCTCCAGCATCCGCACGCTGTGCCGATGCTGCGGCCTGGTGAGCCAGGTGTCATAGACGCGGCTCATCCACAGCCCGTACTCGGGCACGGTCGGGTCGTCGCGCTGCGGCGGATCGTCGTGTGTCCCGTGCGGCAGGTTGAAATCGATCACCGGCGGCTCGAAAGACGCCAGGTAGTCGTGCACCACGACCGGGTCGTTGACCAGGTCCACCACCGCGAGAAGTCCGGCGAACAGGTGTGGCCGGGATCGAAGGAGTTCGATACCACGTACGGCCGACGCGACGCTCGATCGCGAGGTGTGGGTCAGCCGGTGCCGGTCGTTCGCATCCGGTGGTCCGTCGAGGCTGACGCCCACGACAACCTCGTACCGCTCGAAAAGGTCCAGCCAGGGATCCGTGAGAAGTGTGCCATTGGTCTGAAGCTCGAAGTGGATCTCCGTGCCGGCAGGCACTCCCTCTCGTACTGCGCAGAGCAACTCGCCCATGTGCCGAGGGCCGGCGAGCAGCGGTTCTCCACCATGCAGCACGACATGCACGCCGCGCAGGCCGTGCGCCGAGGCGTGCTCACCGATTCGCTGCCCCGCCTCCCGGGCCACACTCACACTCATCCGAGCGGGCAGGCCTCGCCACGCCTGGTCTGCGGAGTTGAAGACGTAGCAATAGTCGCAGTCGATATTGCAGCGGTTGGCGACTTTGAGAATGAATGTTCGGAAGGGGGTGTCGCCCTCGTGCGGCGTCATCGAGGAAGAGTGCTTACAGCGGCCAGGGCCAGATCAGCGACGCCGCGTGACCACCATCGCCGGTCTGGGTCGTCGCTGCCTGTTCGGCGGCCAGTCGCTGCCGTACACGCACGGCGATCCGGTCGAGGACAGCCGGCCCCTCTGTCGGTTGGATTCTGACGGGCGACGTGGCGTTCGGCGCGGTAAGTGATGTGTTCGACAGCATTCAACGCTCCTCGTGACATGGCGGCGGCGTTCGAAGCGAGAGGCCGGCCCCGCAACGTAGCAGTCTTACTACCCACGGTGGCCTGTGGAATCCGGCCATGTACGCGGTTCACGTATGCGGCTCACCCCACCCCTGTTGTCAACAGCCGCTCGACGGTGAGAGCCGCACTGTCCACACCCAATCGCCGGTAGATATCAAGTGATTCACGCAACGAGCTCTCCGCCCGCGCCCGCCCGCCGGCCATCCAGTCACAGCGGCCGATTCCCTCCAGCGCCCGCGCTTCCTCCAGCGGGCAGCTGATGACCCGAGCCAGTCCCAGTGCCTGCTCGAAGTGCCTGCGTGCGGCAGCCGGTTCGCCAGAGGAGCGCAGAAGGCTTCCCCAGTGGTTCAGGACCTCGGCCCTCCCGCATCGGTCTCCGAGCTCCGTCAGGATCTCCAGGCTTCGCCCGAACGCGTCGACCGCGCCTTCCCGCTCCCCGACGATCCCCCGGGCCACGCCCAACTCGCCCAGGCACACCGCCTCGCCACCGCGGCTGCCGAGCTCGCGATAAGAACTCAGTGCGTCCTCCAACACCGGGATCGCCTCGGCGGCGTTCCCTTCCACCCGGTCCAGCACCCCGAGGTGGCGGATGCTGTTCGTGCGGCCGAACCGTTCGCCGAGTTCGGTGTAGTGCTCCAGCGCCTGGGTGTACGCCTCGCGCGCGCCGGCGAGATCGCCGGTCAGGCGCTGTACGACTCCGAGCTCGTTCAGGGCGTAGGCCTGGTGGACCCGGTCGTCGAGTTCCTGGTAGATGTCGAACGCCGCGCGGTGTCGCCGCGTGGCCACGCCGTACTCACCTAAGAGGCAGTGCACGACGCCCAGATCTCGCAGAGAGTTTGCCTCTCCGTAGCGATCCCCCAGGCCACGGTAGATCGACAGGGCCTCGGTCTGCGTGTCCAAGGCCGCGTCCAGGCGGCTGGTCTGCCGGCGCACCATGCCGAGGTCCGCGAGCGCGTTCGCCTGGCCGAGCCTGTCGCCGAGTTCGCGGTAGAGGGAGAGAGCCTCGGTCTGGGCGCGGGCTGAGGCTTCGTTGTCCGCGACCATGTACCAGACAATGCCCGCCTGGTTCAACGCATCGGCCCTGCCACGCTTCTCGCCGACCGCTTCGTACTCCGCCGCCGCCTCGTTGAGCGCATCAATCGCCTCGGGGTAGGAGGCCATGAAGCGCCTCACCACTCCGAGTTCGGCAAGAGCACCGGCCAGCGCCCGCCGGTCGCCGGTGTGCCGGGCAGCCTCGACAGCCGTGCGGTGCAGCCCAACTGCCTGGTCCCAGGGGCCGGCCTGCCTCAGAAACGGAGCCATGGCCGCGGCCATGCGGATCACCAGTTCGTGTAGGGCGAGGCTGTTCGCCCGCCGGATGCAGGCCAGTACGTTGGCCCGCTCGTCCTCCAGCCAGCCCAGGGCCACCGTGCGCGATTCCATGGGTGGGACCTCCGCCGGGGGCACACCGTCGGGCGGTGCCGGTGCGAGGGCGCCACTGCGAAGGATATGCCTGTTCGCGACTGCCAGAGCGGTCAGGTAATAGGCGCACATACGCTGAACGGCTTGAAGGTGCTCCATGGTGCCTCCCTCGTCGGCGAGACCGCGGGCGTAGTCGCGGAGGAGGTCGTGAAGTCGGTAACGGCTTCCCGGATGTTCGTCGATCAGATGGGCGTCGTAGAGAGCGTCGAGGCGCTCACGCGCCGTCGCCACCGAGACGGAGGCGAGCGCGGCTCCGGCGTAGGAATCGAGATCGGTTCCAGGGTAGAAGCCGAGGCGTTGGAAGAATCGCCGCCGGTCCGGTTCGAGGTCGCGATAGGACAACTCGAACGCCGCGGCAACGGCGCGCTCCCCGGCCCGGAGTTCTCCGAGCCGATCGCCTGCCGCTACGAGCCGCGCCCGCAGGTCCTGGGCAGTCCATGACGGACGGTGGCGCAGCCGCGCGGCGAGAATCGATACCCCGAGTGGCAAGTATCCGCACAGTTCGGCCAGTTCCGCGAGCACTGCCTGGTCGAGTGAGCCGGGCGGCCGGGCGCTGAGCTGAACGAACAGATCGACCGCGTGCTCCGGCGGCAAGGCATCCACCGGCAGGACCACCTCCTCGTCCACCGCCAGCCGTTTCCGGCTGGTCACCAGTACAAGACAGCCATTGCCGCCCGGAATCAAGGGCTGGAGCTGCCGGTAACTGGCTGCGTTGTCGAGGATGAGCAGCGCCTTCTTTCCCGCGAGCCGACTTCGCCACATGGCGGCCCGCGCCTCGGTGACCGCACCTGTGTCCTCGCCAACGGGGATCTGTTGCGTCGGCACTCCGCTGGCCGCGAGCAACGAGGCCAGCGCCTCAGTGGACTGCACGGGAGTCCGGCCCGTTGTATGCCCGTTGAGGTTCACGAAGAGCTGTCCGTCCGGGAACCGGTCCGACAGCACATGTCCCGCGTGCACTGCGAACGTTGTCTTGCCGACCCCCGGCATTCCGTCGATCACATGCACGGGCAGCGCCGCGCCGCTCTCCTGCGACTCTCGCACGGAGCGCACCAGTGTCTCCAACTCGGCGTTGCGGTTGGTGAATGCGGTGGTGTCACGAGGCAGTGATCGCAGCACCAGAGCGGCTCCCGGCGGCTCCGGGCCGTCGTCCGGCAGGGGAAGTGGTTCGGGCCGCGTCGGCGTACGGGTCTCAGACAGCGCCGCGAGGAGCACGGTCAACCCGACCATGGCCACGCCCAGCATGACGAAGGAGAACCAGGCGTGCTGCTGCAACCACCCGAGCCAGCCCGGCCACCGCGACTCGGACACCGCGTTGGTGACGAGCCCCACGAGCATCGTCGTCACGGCGCCCCCGGCGGCCACGAGGGTGATGACGATCCCGCGCCGAAGCGTCATGCGGGGTCAGTCTCCGTCCTTGTGTCGGGGTAGGCCGAATCTGCTCTTACGCTTCCCGCGCGGCACAGCACACCACGAACCAACCTGGTCACGTAGACAACCCCCGAGCTCGACACCCCAACTGCCCAAGCGGAGCAGCCCTCATGAGAGCTGGTCAAGTTCCTTCCAGGTCATTGGCTGTCTTCCAGCCGCTGCCGAGGAGGTGCTCCATGCCTACGCGCACACCTGTGCTTTCTGCGGGTTCGACGGCGCACTTGGGCGCAAATCCGGTGGGTCTTGAAGCCGCACATGTGAAGTGGCACAGCCAGGATGGTCCCGAAGAAGCGAACAACGGCCTGGCGCTGTGTTCACTGCACCACGCGCTCTTCGACCTTGGAGCGCTGGGGGCTTCTGCCCGATCTGCGGATCCAGGTCTCTCGGCTGTATGTCGCGCGTAGCCGGGCCGGGCAGGCCATAGACGCCCTCCACGGGCAGTCGGTCGCGACGCCCAGACCCGGGCGACCGACTGTCGACCCGGTTCGTCCTCTGGCACGGTCACAAGGATCAATGTGGCGGCGCCCGCCAGGCGTCACACTGAGCACTCCGCATGGACCTTCTAGTAGAGGGGGATGCGCTTGCGTATGGTCGCGAAATGCTCATCGCCTCGTGTCGAGGAAAGCGTCCCACGTGACGGGCGTTGAGCCACGGCGACGCCAACTCCGAATCGATCCGCCTCACCTGCGTTCCCGTCGGCGAGGTGCCGTTCGAGGTGAACGACCACTCGTATGGGAACTCGACCTGGCCGAGGCCCCCGCTCTGGCGGGCCCGGCGCACTGCACCGGTACCGGGTTCTGGAGCGCCACGGGGGTATCACGGAGGCCTTGGCGCCGACCCGCGGACGGGCTGAGCCCGTCAGTGGGCCCACCAGGCATTTGTGGCTCGCCTCTCAAGATCGAGCCCTGTGTAAGGATGAGTCCGTCGCCCGGCAATGGGCCGCGCGGCCCGCATGACTCCCTCCACTGGATGGTCTTGGATGCAGAGCTCTCAGCGTCGTATCGTCCGAACCGCGCCTCTTCCCGTCGCAGATGAGTCCGTTTCGCGTCCACAGCACAGCGACCTCTTTCTGGAGGCGCACTACACCGTCGACCTTCCGCCTCTTGAGGACGACGCCGACCTCGACGGCCGGGGAGAGCGCCCGCATGCCGGCGGATGAGCGGGACCAGGACCCGGCGACGAGTGTCCTGCTCGACGGGCTGACCGTCGACGACCGGAACCCCGAGCGGCCCGTTCTGCTCGACAAGTCCGGTCGGCCGATGAAGACATGGCGGCAGAACTACCCGTACGCCGAGAAGATGCGCCGCCGTGAGTACGAGCGGACCAAGCGCAGGCTCCAGATCGAACTGCTCAAGTTCCAGCGCTGGGTGAAGGAGACCGGCCAGCGGGTGGTGGTGGTCTGTGAGGGGCGGGACGCGGCGGGCAAGGGCGGCACCATCCAGCGGTTCACCGAGCGGCTCAACCCGCGTGGCGCCCGCGTGGTGGCCCTGGAGAAGCCCACCGAGCGAGAAGCGGGGCAGTGGTACTTCCAGCGGTACGTGGCGCATCTGCCGTCCGCCGGGGAGATCGTCTTCTTCGACCGCTCCTGGTACAACCGGGCCGGTGTCGAGCGGGTGATGGGCTTCTGTACGGAGTACGAGTACGAGCACTTCCTGCGCCAGGCGCCCCAGTTCGAGCGGATGCTCACCGATGACGGCGTCCTGCTGGTGAAGTTCTGGTTCTCGGTCTCGCACGACGAGCAGCGCACGCGTTTCGCGATCCGCCAGATCGATCCCGTACGGCAGTGGAAGCTCTCGCCCACCGACCTCGCGTCGCTCGACCGCTGGGACGCGTACACGACGGCGAAGGTCGACATGTTCCGCGCCACCGACACCGCCCACGCGCCCTGGAGCGTGGTCAAGAACAACGACAAGAGGCGGGGCCGGCTGGAGGCCATGCGGAGTCTGCTGTGGCGGATGGACTACGACCAGAAGGACGAGGCGGCCCTCGGCGTGCCCGACCCGCTCATCGTGGGTCCGGCCGACACCCTGCTCGAAGCGGGGGAGGAGCGGACGGACCTCACCCCGACCCCGCTCGCTGCCCGCACGCACGGGCCAGGCGTCCACCCTGCGGACACGCGCCCGGAGCCGCACGCCCGCCCGGACCGGAACGAGAAGCCGAAGCCGAAGCCGAAGCGGAAGCACAGACCGAAGGGCTGATCATGGGGTCCGGTCGAGCCCTTCCGCAGCGCCGACTGCCGCCAGGAACTTCTCGATCAGCCCGACGTCCTTCACGCCCCGGCTGCTCTCCACCCCGCTCGACACGTCGACACCCCACGGCCGCAGCCCCGCCACGGCGTCTACGACGTTGTCCGGTGAGAGCCCGCCCGACAGGAGCCACGAACCCGTCGGCGGCTCGGGAAGCGAATCCGGTGACCAGCGTTCGCCGGAGCCGGGCCGGGGCGAGTCGATGATCAGGATGTCCTCGCCGTACGCGCCCGTGGCCAGCGGATGGCCCGACCGCGGCGAGGTGGCCCGGATGAGCCGGAAGCCGTCGGCGCGCAGCGCGGCGAACGCCTCGGGCGGTTCGCCGCCGTGCAGCTGGACCGTGTCGGCGCCCGCCTCGGCCGCAGCCCTGCGCACCTCCTCCAGCGGCTCGCCGCGGAAGACCGCGACCTTGGCGACACCGGGCGGCACGAGCGCGGCGAGCGGGCGGGCCTCGGCGGCGGTCAGCCGCCGGGGGCTCTCGGTCAGGATGAATCCGACGGCGGATGCCCCGCCGGCCACGGCGGCCTCGACCTCGCCGGGCTTCCGCAGCCCGCAGACCTTGACGTACAAGTGGTGCAACAGGAGCTCCTCGCTCGATGGACTCACCCAGAGAGTACGAAGAAAGCGAGACGTACGTTGCCGGACACCGCCGCTCTCACCGCCCCCGGGGCGCCTTTCGAGGTCGTACGCGCCGAGAACGGCTCGCTGATGTACGCGGACGGCCCGCGCACCTTGCGGGAGTTCGTGGAGACGACGTGGGCCTACGGGGAGCGGCCCTTCTTCGTAGGCGGCGACGGGACCGGCCTCCTTACATACGGTGAGTTCTTCGCCGCCGCGACGATGCTGGCCAACCGTTTCGTGGACACCTACGGCCTGCGGCCGGGCGACCGGGCCGCCCTCGTGATGGGCGACCGGCCCGACTGGCAGACGGCGTTCTGGGCCACGCAGCTCGCCGGTCTGGTCGCCGTACCGCTCGACGCGGGATGGAGCGCGGACGAGCTGGACCGCGTACTGGACCACTGCGCGCCCCGCGTACTGCTCGTGGACGGCGAACGGCTGCCGGCCGTCACGGGGTGGGCGGGGCGTGAGCGGGCGCGCGTCGTCGTCTTCGGGCCGGGAGAGGGCGACGGAGCGCTCACCGAGCGGTACGAGGACCTGCCGGCCCCCGATCCGTACGCCGCCCCGCCCGACATCGAGATCCGCGCGGAGGACGATGCCACCATCGAGTACGCGTCACCGGCGGACCCGCTCAGGGGCGCCGTCTCCACCCAGCTCGCGCAGGCGGGCGCGGCGATGGACGCCCGCTACCGCGCCGCCGCCGATGCACTCGGACGCGGCGAGCTGCCGGGTCTCGGCGCGCCCCCCGTCACCCGCCTCACGGCTCCCTTCTCCGGGCCCTTCGCGCTCTCCCAGGTGTACGGCGCGATGGCGGCGGGCGGCGCGCTGATGCTGGACGGACCGGCCGCACCGCCAAAGAAGTCCCCGCTCGTCGCCACGCCCGTCGTCGAGTCGCTCGCCACGCCCGTCGTCGAGTCGCGCGTGGCCCCCGACACCGGGGAGATGTGGCTGCGCGGCCAGTCCCTCCCGTACGCCTACTGGCGCGACGAGCGGGCCACCGCGGAGGCGTTCACCGCCGACGGCTGGGTCAGGACCGGCTGATCCGGACCCGGTAGCCGTCGTCCCCGGTCTTCCCGACCACCGCGACGCTGATGCCGCCCTCCCGGTCCCGGAACGTCTCGCCGGGCCCGTACGGCGCGTCCGACAGCTCCGCGTGCACGTTGGGCCGCCGCGTACAGCCGCCGCTGCGCTCCTCGCTGTCGGAGACGGTCACCGGACCGCGCCCCGTGTCGACGTCGGACTCGACCCGGTAGATCAGTACGCCCGGCTTGCAGACGGCCTCGTCGTTGCCCGCGCGGGTGCGGACCTCGACCGCGTACCCGGAGTCCTCGGAGAGCGGCACGAACGCCAGCTTGTGACCGCCCTCGGTGGCCAGCGGGGTGAGGTCGTGCTCGCTGCGGCCGGGGGTGGAGGCGCAGCCGATCTGCTCGTTGTCGAGCCAGCCGAGCTTCCACTTGTGCCAGCCCAGCAGGTCGTTGTTGGCCCCCCAGTCCTCGGACATGATGTCCCAGTGCCCGACCGCGCCGCCGCCGTCAAGGGTGTAGAGGTCGGGGAGGCCGAAGACATGGCCGTTCTCGTGCGGCAGGACGCGGTAGCCGGTGCGCGCGTACGACCCCGAGCCGTCGTCCTGGCGGCTGTAGACGAAGGACGTGTTGGCGAGGGGGACGCCGTCCGCCTCGGGGGCCTCACCGTTGCCGGAGAACGTCACGGACAGGACGGTGTCGAGCGCCGAGGGGCCCGCGTTGGGGGTGACGAGGATGTTGACCAGGTCGTACTCGCTGAAGTCGACCTCGGGGTCGGCCTCGCGCACGATGTCCTGGACGAGCCGCCGGTAGCCGGGTTCGTAAGGGGCGCCGCGTTCTATCCCGTAATCGGCGAACGGCAGCGGCATCCGCAGCCAGTCCTTCACCGGGGCCTCGGGCCGGTAGTCGAGCCGCCCGTAGGAGCTGGTACGGAACCACTGCGAGGTCTGCGGGAAGAACTCCGCGAGCCGGTCGGCGGCGCTCCCCGGACCCTCCGCGTCGGAGAAGTCGACCATCAGGTTGAGCGCGCGGACCGTGCCGGTGGAGCGGGTGTAGCCGGCGGGGGTGGGCATGCCCTCCGACATCTGGACGCCCACGGCGGCGGTGATACGGCACGGTACGAGCGTCGCGTCGTGCGTGGTGGAAACCGGCCCCGCGGAGGCCCGCGTCGGCAGCGGAAGGGTCGCGCTGGCGGTGGTGAGCGCGGCGAGGGTCAGGGTGGCGAGCGCGGCGAGGGTGCCGACCCGGCGGGGCCGGGCATGACTGCCGCGACCTGCGGTTCCGCGTATCCGACGGGAGTGCTTCATCGGCCGCCTTCGGGTCAGCGGCAGTCGTCCGTCCTGACTGCTCTCCGTTCGATCACCCTGCGTCGGGCGGCGTGTCGGCGCTCGTTGGGTGCGCCCGAACGTGGGGTTTTCCGGACCGGCGGGGAGCGGGCCACGATCCTGTGACCCAGTTCACAGGACCTGGCGAAATAACCGGGGATGGCTTCCCCGTTTGTACTCGTGTCAAGGAAACGGGGACGCGTTCCCCACTTGTGTGACCGAGGAAAGGACCCCGTCGTGACTGTCGTCGCCGAATCCGACACGCGCCGCGTTCCGCGTCCGCGTGCGGACGCGCTGCGCAACAGGGAGCGCATCGTGGTGGCGGCCCGGGAAATCCTCGTGGAGTCGGGCCCCGACGTGCCGCTCGACGAGATCGCCCGTCGCGCGGGTGTCGGCAACGCGACGCTTTATCGCCACTTTCCCGACCGCTCCGCGCTGATACTGGAGGTGGTGCACTCCGTCATGGCGCGCACCGCGGACCAGGCGCAGCGGGCCGCGGCCGAGGAGGCGGACGCGTTCGTGGCGCTCAGCCGCTTCGTACACGCGGCGGCCGACGAGCGGATCGGTGCCCTGTGCCCGCTCCTCTCCGGCAGCTTCAACGGAGACCTCCCTCATCTGCACGCGGAACGCGAGCGCCTGGAAGCGGCCGTCGAAGGCCTCATGGAGAAGGCGCGCGCGACCGGCAGGCTGCGCACCGACGTCGCGGTCGGTGACCTGATGGTCGCTCTCTCCCAGCTCACCCGTCCGCTGCCCGGTACCGGCTGTCTGAACATCGACCGCTTCACGCACCGGCATCTACAGCTGTTCCTGGACGGCCTGGAGGCGCCCGCGCGCTCCGAGCTGCCGGGTGCGGCGGCGACTCTGGAGGATCTGCGCCACCGTCGATGACGACGTGTGCCGCGCCCCCGGACCAAGAACTTCTGTCGACCACGCAGACCAAGCACGTTCAGAGGGTCGGCCATGCCCGAAGACCACTGAGCACCGACCAGTTTTGACGACCACGTACACCCGGTTTTGACGACCACGTACACACCCGGCGGCCGCGATCAGGCGGGCCGGATTCCCCGAACCAGTAACCCGTAACCCGCGCATGGGGCCGACCAGTGCGTCCCCGCGCCCGTTATGACCTCTTCGTACGCATAGGCGGCCACACCCATGTCAAAATCTGCCGAGACCCGGCTCCAGGACCCCAAGGTCCCCGAGTCGGCCCCTGATCCCAATCGCTGGAAAGCCCTGGTGTTCATCGCCCTGGCCCAGCTGATGGTCGTGCTCGACGCGACGATCGTGAATATCGCGCTGCCCTCCGCCCAGCAGGACCTGGGGATATCGGACGGCAACCGCCAGTGGGTCATCACCGCCTACGCGCTGGCCTTCGGTGGCCTGCTGCTCTTCGGCGGCCGTATCGCCGACCTCTGGGGACGTAAGCGCACCTTTGTCGTCGGTCTGCTCGGCTTCGCCGCCGCGTCCGCCGTCGGCGGCGCCGCGACCAGCGAGGCCATGCTGCTGGGCTCGCGTGCCCTCCAGGGTGCGTTCGGCGCGCTGCTCGCGCCCGCCGCGCTCTCCCTGCTCGCCGTGACGTTCGGCGACCCGAAGGAGCGCGCCAAGGCGTTCGGCATCTTCGGTGCGATCGCCGGTGGCGGTGGCGCCGTGGGTCTGATCCTCGGCGGATTCCTCACCGAGTACCTGGACTGGCGCTGGACCTTCTTCGTCAACATCCCCTTCGCGATCGTGGCCGCCGCCGGCGCCTACTTCGTGATCCGGGAGCCCGCGGGCGGCCGTAACCGCTCGCCGCTCGACATCCCCGGTGTCTTCCTGTCCACGCTGGGCCTGGTGGCGCTGGTGTACGGCTTCACGCGCGCCGAGTCCGAGGGCTGGTCCGACCCGACCACCATCGCCATGTTCGTCATCTCGGCCGTGCTGCTCGCCACGTTCGTCGCGGTCGAGGCCCGGGTGAAGTCCCCGCTGCTGCCGCTGCGCGTCCTGATGGAGCGCAACCGCGGCGGTGTCTACCTCTCGCTGGGCCTGGCCATCATCGGCATGTTCGGTCTGTTCCTCTTCCTGACCTACTACCTCCAGGTCGTGAAGGGCTACACGCCGGTCAGCACCGGCTTCGCCTTCCTGCCGATGATCGTGGGCATGATCACGGGCTCCACCCAGATCGGCGCCCGGCTGATGACCCGCGTCCCGCCGCGGCTGCTGATGGGCCCCGGCTTCCTGGTCGGCGCGACGGGCATGCTGCTGCTGACGCAGCTGGAGATCGGCTCCTCGTACCCGGCTCTGATCCTGCCGGCGCTGCTGCTGCTCGGCCTCGGCATGGGTACGGCGTTCATGCCGGCCATGTCGCTCGCGACGCACGGCATCGAGCCGCGTGACGCGGGCGTCGCCTCGGCGATGGTCAACACCTCGCAGCAGGTCGGCGGCGCGATCGGTACGGCGCTGCTGAACACCGTGGCCGCCTCCGCCACCACCGCGTACGTCGCGGCGAACTCGGCGGGTGCGAACAACCCGAAGCTCCTGGAGCTCCAGGCGATGGTGCACGGATACGCGAGCGCCATCTGGTGGGCGGTCGGCATCCTGGTCGTCGCCGCCGGAATCGCCTTCACCTTCATCAACACCGGCCGTCCGGGGAGCACCCAGGTGGCCAAGGGTGAGGATGCCGACGGTCTGGCGGAAGACGCCCAGATCCCGGTGGCCATGCACTGACCTGGCTGTGCGCCGGCGGTCCCTCCCGCGGATCATCTGCCCTGGCGTCGCTGTTCCTCAGCGGCGCCAGGGCAGATCCGCGTCCGTACCGTCCGGCTGGAGCCCGTGCGCCATCACCCGCATGATCTCCCCGAGCTGGGACACCTGCTCCGGCGTGAGCCGGTCGAAGATCGCCTGCCGTACGGCGGTGACATGGCCCGGCGCCGACCGCGTCAGCACCTCCTGGCCCTCGTCCGTCAGGATCGCGTTCTGCCCGCGCTTGTCGGACGGGCAGTCCTCGCGGCGCACCCAGCCGCTCTTCTCCAGCCTGGCCACCGCGTGCGAGAGCCGGGACCGGGTGATCTTGGCGTTCTTCGCCAGCTGGGTCATCCGCATCTGCCGGTGCGGCGCCCGGGACAGATGGACGAGCAGGGCGTAGTAGATGTGCGGCATCCCCGCGTCGCGCTGCAACTGACGGTCGAGATGGTCCTCCAGCAACGTGGTGGCCTGGAGGTACGCCTGCCAGACGCCCTGCTCCTCGGTGCTGAGCCAGCGTGGCTGTCCGTCGCTCTCCATGTCTCCCACGTCTCCCACCCTAAGCGCTTCTTGAAAGTTAAACTAGATAGTCGTAAGGTTGCACCGAGTGAGTGCTTTAAGGTTCAAGTAGATAGCTCCGAGGGTACCGCCCGGACCACCACAGGCAGGGAGACGCCATGACCAGCACAGCGGAGCGCATGCCCGCCCTCTATCTCTCCCACGGTGCTCCGCCCCTCGCCGACGACCCGGTCTGGCCCGGACAGCTCGCCGCCTGGTCCGCCGACCTGCCGCGCCCCCGGGCGATCTTGATGGTCTCAGCCCACTGGGAGGAGGCGCCGCTCGCCCTCGCCGCGACCGAGACCCGGCCGCTGGTCTACGACTTCTGGGGCTTCCCCGAGCACTACTACCAGGTCCGGTACGCCGCCCCGGGCGCCCCCGCGCTCGCCGACTCCGTCGAGAAGCTGCTGCGTGGCCCCGGCACCTCCGTACAGCGCGTCCCCGATCGAGGGCTCGACCACGGCGCGTATGTACCGCTCGTCGAGATGTTCCCCGACGCCGACGTTCCCGTCCTCCAGATCTCCCTGCCGACGCTCGACCCCCGCCAACTCCTCGCGATCGGCCGCAAACTGGCCCCGCTGCGGGACGAGGGAGTCCTCATCGTGGGCAGCGGCTTCTTCACTCACAACCTCGCCGCGCTGCGTCACCCGGGCGGCGGAGTGCCGGGCTGGTCCGCCGAGTTCGACGACTGGGGCCGGGAGGCGCTGGCCGCGCAGGACGTCGACGCGCTCCTCGACTTCACCCACAAGTCACCGGCCGGGGCGCTCGCCCATCCCCGTACCGAGCACTTCGCACCGCTCTTCGTGACACTCGGCGCCGCCGAGGACGAGTGGGGGAGCGTACGGAACGTCATCGACGGTTTCTGGATGGGTCTGGCCAAACGGTCGGTCCAGTTCGGCTGATCGCGACGTCCTGATACGCGGCAACCGCCCCCGTCCATCCGGCCCCGTCCCTTACGTGCCGTACTCCGCCAGTGGTACGCCCAATGGCAGACGGGTTCAGATAGGCAACGGTTCGACATCCCCCGGCCAATGGCACTTGACCGGGCATTCCGGCCTCCGTACGTTCCTGTGGTCTAGACATCCTGTTAGGGAGCGGCCATGCGGAAACATGTCATCGGGGCCCTTGTCGTCACCATGGCGCTCGGACTCTCTGCCTGTGGCAGTGGGGACTCGGGCGGGGACGGCGGCGAAACGTCGGGCAAGGGCAAGACCCTGACCGTATGGATCATGGAGGGGACCAACCCGGACCCCAAGCCCTTCTTCAACGAGGTCGCCGCGGCCTTCAAGAAGAAGACGGGCGCCACGGTCAAGGTCGAGTACCAGCAGTGGGCCACCGCGCAGAAGAAGTTCACCACCGCGATCGAGGGCGGACCGAGCCAGGTCCCCGACGTCGCCGAGGTCGGCACCACCTGGATCCCGCAGTTCGCCGAGACCGGCGGCCTCGTGGACGTGACCGACAAGGTGAAGGACTCCGGGCTGGGCGACGACCTGGTCGAGGGCCTGGCCGACGCGGGCACGCTGGACGGCAAGCAGTACGGCATGCCCTGGTACGCCGGTGTCCGCGGCCTCCTCTACCGCAAGGACATCTTCGAGAAGCACAACCTCAAGGCCCCCACCACCTGGAAGGAACTGCGCGACACCGCGCTGGTCCTGAAGGAGAAGGAGCCGGGCATGATCCCCTTCCCGGTCGCGGGCGGCGCGGAGATGTTCGCGACCCCGTTCGTCTGGGGCGCCGGCGGCGAACTCGCCA
Organism: Streptomyces sp. NPDC058665; assembly: GCF_042714995.1. Classification (NCBI taxonomy): domain Bacteria; kingdom Bacillati; phylum Actinomycetota; class Actinomycetes; order Kitasatosporales; family Streptomycetaceae; genus Streptomyces; species Streptomyces sp. NPDC058665. The sequence goes on along the minus strand of NZ_JBHXRX010000014.1, from coordinate 54,976 downwards.
TAGAAGAGGGCGGCAAGTGGAAGTCCGGCATCAACTCCCCGGAGTCGGTCAAGGGCATCACGTACTACACCGACCTCGCGAAGAAGGACAAGCTGTCCCCGGCGAAGGTCACCACCTGGACCGAGAAGGAGGTGGCGACCGACTTCCAGAAGGGGAAGATCGCCATGTCCCTCTCCGGCAACTGGACGCCCAAGGCGTTCGTCCAGGCCGCCCCCGACCTTGAGGGCAAGCTCGCCGCCGCGCCCATCCCCGGTGAGACCGGCGGCATGAGCAAGTCCTTCCTCGGCGGCTCCTACCTCTCCACCTTCAAGGGCGAGAACCAGGACCTGGCCTGGGAGTACGTCAAGCTGGTCACCACCGGCGAGTTCGCCACCAAGTGGGCCGAGCAGACGAACTACTTCCCCGGTCAGAACTCCCTCCTCAAGGAGGTCCAGGCGAAGAACGACCCGCTCGTCGCCCCCTTCGCCAAGCAGATGACCGAGGCCGGCGCGACCGTCCCGAAGACCCCCGCGTACGGCCAGATCCAGGCCACGCAGGTCGTCACGAAGATGGTGCAGTCCATCCTCACCGGCAAGCAGACCGTGCAGGAGGCCGCGGACCAGGCCGCCGAGGAGATGGACAAGATCTTTGCCTCCTGAGTCGCTCATCGAAGACTCGGCGCACGACGACGTGGCCGCGGCGGCTTCCCCTGTGAAGTCGCCGCGGCCACGCGGCGGGCGGCCGGGCCCGACGCTGCGCCGCAAGCAGCTCACCCGCACCACCCGCCCCTGGCTGCTCCTCCTGCCCTCCCTCGTGGTGCTGGCCGGGCTGCTCCTGTGGCCGCTGGTCAAGGTCGGCATCCTGTCCGTCCAGGACTACGAGGTGAAGTTCGGCGGCGGCGTCGGCACGTACACCGGCTTCGACCACTACAAGGACCTGCTCAGCGACGGTGATCTGTGGCGGACCGTCCTGCCCAACACCGCCTTCTTCGCGGTCGCCTGTGTGGCCCTCACCGTCGCGCTCGGCACCCTCGCCGCCCTGCTGCTCCAGCGGCTCGGCACCACCTGGCGGGTCATCTGCTCCACCGCGATCATGGCGGCCTGGGCGATGCCCGCCGTCACCGGCACCTATGTGTGGGTGTGGCTGTTCTCGGCGGGCGACGGAATGATGAGCCAGCTCGCCGGCTCGCTCGGGCTCATCGACCCCGAGACCACGAACTGGTTCACCGAGCGGCTGTCCTTCTACGCCATCGCCACCCTCAACGTGGTGCACCACGGCTTCCCGTTCGTCGCCATCACCGTGCTCGCGGGGCTGCTGACGATCCCCAAGGAGCTGTACGAGGCGGGGATGATCGACGGCGCGAACGCCTGGCAGCGGTTCTGGAAGATCACCGTGCCCACCATCAAGCCGATCTTCCTCGTCGTCACGATCCTGTCGACGATCTGGGACTTCAAGGTCTTCACCCAGATCTATCTGATGCCGGGCGGCGCGGGCAGCAACGAAGAGGTACTCAACCTGGGCGTGTGGTCCTACCAGCAGGCGTTCGCACTCAACGACTACGGCGCGGGAGCGGCCACCGCCGTACTCCTCACCCTGCTCCTGCTGCTGATCACCATCGTCTACATCCGAACCCTCTTCAAGGAGAGTGACGAGCTGTGACGCGCACGACGACCGCCGGGCGGATCGGGCTCGCTGTCGCGGTGTTCGCGCTGCTGGTCTTCACGCTGTTCCCGGTGTACTGGATGGTCAGCACCGCGCTCGACCCGAACGCGATCACCCGTGGCGCCGACGTCCTGCCGAGCGGGATCAGCGGCGAGCACTTCAGCTACATCTTCGACCGGGGCAACTTCGGCCAGTTCCTGACCAATTCGATGCTCGTCGGCCTCGGCACGATCCTGGTCTCCGGGCTGCTGGCGCTGTTCGCCGCCGTGGCCGTCGCGCGCTTCCGGTTCCGGTTCCGTACCTCCGTACTGATCATGGTGCTGATCGTGCAGATGGTGCCCCTGGAGGCGCTCGTCATCCCCCTCTTCCTACAGATGCGGGACTACGAGCTGCTCAACAGCCTCATCGGGCTGACCGTCGTCTACATCGCGCTGTCGCTGCCGTTCGCGATCTGGACGCTGCGCGGCTTCGTCGCGACGGTGCCCAAGGAGGTCGAGGAGGCCGCGTATCTGGACGGCTGCTCGTGGCCGCGGATGTTCTGGTCCGTACTGCTGCCGCTGGTCGCGCCGGGTCTCGTCGCCACCAGCGTGTTCGCCTTCATCACCGCGTGGAACGAGTTCGTCTTCGCGTACACCTTCATGAAGGACGGGTCCAAGTACACGGCCGCTGTGGGCCTGTTCCAGTTCTTCGGCGAGAACTCCACGTCCTGGGGCCCGGTCATGGCCGGCTCCACCCTCATCACCCTGCCGGTGCTGGTCTTCTTCATCATCGTGCAGCGCAGGCTGGCCTCCGGTCTCGCGGCCGGGGCGGTGAAGGGGTGAGCCGGACGCCTTCTTCTACGGAGGCGCGGCTCGTCAACGCCGTCCTGCTGCCCGGCTTCCACGGCACCGTGCCGCCCCCGTGGCTGCTCGACGCCGTCGACGCCGGGCTCGCGGGCGTCGTGTACTTCGCGCACAACGTGCCCGACCCGAAGACCGCGGCGGCGCTCTCCGCCGCCCTCCTCGCCCGCCGCGCGGACCTGATCGTCGCGAGCGACGAGGAGGGCGGAGACGTCACCCGCCTGGAGGCGGCGGCCGGCTCCTCGTACCCGGGCAACGGCGCCCTCGGCGAGGTCGACGACACCGGCATCACCGAACGGGTCGCCCGCGCCATCGGCCACGACCTGCGTACGGCGGGCATCGGGCTGAATCTCGCCCCCGACGTGGACGTCAACGCCGACCCGGACAACCCGGTGATCGGCGTACGGGCCTTCGGCGCGGACACCGCGCTGGTGGCCAGGCACTCCGCCGCGTACGTCACGGGGCTCCAGTCCGCGGGCGTCGCGGCCTGCGCCAAACACTTCCCCGGGCACGGAGACACGGCCGTCGACTCGCATCTGCGGGTGCCCCGGCTGGACGCCGACATGGACCTGCTGCGCCGGCGCGACCTGGTGCCTTTCGCCGCCGCGATCGAGGCCGGCAGCCGCTGCCTGATGACCGGGCACATCAGCGCCGGCCCCTTCGGCGAGGCACCGGCCTCACTGAATCCCGAGGCCGCCCGGCTGGCCAGGGAGGAGCTGGGCTTCACCGGCGCCATCGTCACGGACGCGCTCGACATGGGCGCCGTCCTCCTCGACCCCGGCTTCGGCCCCGCCTGCGTCCAGGCCGTGCTCGGCGGCGCCGATCTGCTCTGCCTGGGCAATCCCGACAGCCCGGAGGCCGCCGAGACCGCCTACCGGAGCGCGCGTGACGCCCTCCTCGACGCCGTGGCCACGGGCGTACTGCCCACCGACCGGCTCGCCGACGCCGGCCGCCGGGCGCGTGAGCTGGCCGGGTGGATCGGCCGGGCCCGCGACACGGCGCCGCCTCCCAAGGAGGACGGGCTGCCGCTCGCCGTCGCGCGCGCCGCACTGCGCGTACGCGGCAACGTGGCCCTCATCTCGCCGCCGTACGTGATCGACCTGCGACAGCGCGTCAACCACGCGTCCGGCAGCCGCGCACCGCACCTGAACCGGCTGCTCGCCGAGGCCATGCCCGGCCTGACCGCCACCGGCGTACCGGCCGAAGGACCGGCCCCCGCCCGCGCGGACACCGCGCTCCAGGGCTCCGCCGGCCGTCCCCTGGTCGTCATCGCCCGGGAGCCGCACCGGGACGCGGCGGAGACCGCGCTGCTGCGGGAGCTGGTCGCCCGCCGCCCGGACGCGGTCGTCGTCCTCACCGGCTGGCCGCACGCTGTGGACGCGCTGGCGGCCAACACGGTCGTGACGTACGGCTCGGCCCGCGTCAACGCGCAGGCGGCCGTGGAGCGCCTCCTGGGCGGCACCCCGCACGGCGGCTGACGACCACCCCCGAGCATTTGCCGCAGGCCCCGGACCGCATCGGTCCGGGGCCAGCGGCATTGAGGTCAGAACGGACATCCCGAGCAACCTTTGTGCGATGTGTTCCGTCTTTCGGGTAACAGAGCGGCCACGAGGCACGTTGTCAGGGTGTGAGAGCGACGGTGTGGCCCCTCGGTGGCGGGGCAGGGTACTGCATGATCACAAAAATCATTGCACGCCTGGGGAATTCTGTCCGGATTCCAGTCGTTGTTTCCAACGGATGCAGGACACCCGGGAGGGTGTCGCGACCGACTCAGTAAGGGAGCTCGCATGGCAACCCGTGCCGTCGCCCGTCGTACCACCACCACGGGTGGTGCGAAAGCGGCAAGCAGTGTTCGCGCCGTGGGCGGGGAGATCGCCGACCGCGACCTGGTCGGCATGTACCTCGACGAGATCGCGCGTACGCCGCTGCTCGACGCCGCAAAGGAAGTCGAGCTGTCCCAGACCATCGAAGCGGGTGTGTACGCACAGCAGATCCTCGACGGATCGGTGGAGAGCGAGGGCGCCGGTGCCCAGCGCGAGGAGCTCGAAGCCCTCGTCGCCGCCGGTGAGCGCGCGAAGGACATCTTCATACGTTCCAATCTCCGTCTCGTCGTCGCCGTGGCCCGGCGCTACCCGCGCAGTGGACTGCCCCTGCTCGACCTCATCCAGGAAGGCAACGCCGGCCTGGTCCGAGCGGTCGAGAAATTTGACTACGCCAAGGGATTCAAGTTCTCCACCTACGCGACCTGGTGGATCCGCCAGGCCATCACCCGGTCCATCGCGGACCAGTCTCGTACGATCCGGCTGCCCGTCCACCTCGTGGAGGAGCTCGGCCGTATCCGCAGGGTGCAGCGCGAGTTCAACCGTGAGCACGGGCGCGACCCGGAGCCTTCCGAGGTGGCGGCCGAGCTCGGCTCGAACGCCGCGCGTGTCACCGACGTCCTGGACTGGGCCCGTGACCCGGTCAGTCTGAACATGTCGGTGGACGACGACGGCGACACCCAGTTCGGCGATCTGCTGGAGGACACCTCGGCGGTCTCGCCCGAGCAGTCCGTCCTCACGCTGCTGCGCAGCGAGGAGCTGGAAGAGCTGATCGGCAAGCTCGACCACCGCACGGCCTCCATCATCAAGATGCGTTACGGCATCGAGGACGGCCGGGAGCGGACGCTCACCGAGGTGGGCAAGCAGCACGGCCTGACCCGTGAGCGGATCAGGCAGATCGAGAAGCACGCCCTTCTCGAACTGAAGAAGATGGCGCACGACGTGGGCTTCGACGCCGCGGCGTGAGGCCCCCGCCGTACGGAGCCCCGGCACCCAACCCACCCGGGTGCCGGGGTTCCTTCATGTACTCACCCGCTCCCGGCCTCCTGCCCGCCGCCCGCCGCGCGCGTCAGACGGCCGCCCAGCTCACTGACGTGCTCGACCAGCCGCGCCAGCGCATGGACCGTGAACTCGCAGTCCACCAGGGCCAGTCGGAGCGCCAGCCACTCCAGTGAGTCCGCCGCGCGCGCCCGCAGCCGGCAGCTGTCGGGGCCGGTCGGCTCCGCCACCCCGAGCGAGGCGGGCAGCCGCGCCGCCACGAAATGGGCCGGGGCCGCGAACGTCACGTCCACGTCCACCTGCGGCTGCGCCCGCGACATCGAGCTGGTCAGGAACTCCGCCGCGTCACCCGTCGGCAGCTCACGCGGCGTGAAGCGCGCCCCCGTCGGATAAGGATCGCCGACCCGGTCCACGCGGAACGTACGCCAGTCCTCGCGCCCGAGGTCGTACGCGACGAGATACCAGCGCCGGGCCGTCGACACCAGGCGGTACGGCTCGACCTGCCGTTTGCTCTCCGCGCCGTCCTTGGCGCGGTAGCCGAACCGCAGCCGTTCCGTGCCGGTGATCGCCGACGCGATGACCGTCAGCGTCCGCGGGTCCACGCTCGCGGCGTCCCCCCGGACGAGCAGCGGCACCGTCGCGGCCTGGAGCGTGGAGACGCGGTGGCGAAGCCGCGAGGGCAGCACCTGCTCCAACTTGGCCAGCGCCCGTACGGCCGCCTCCTCGACGCCCTCGATGGCATGCCCCGCGCCGGCCCGCAGCCCCACCGCGATGGCCACGGCCTCCTCGTCGTCCAGCAGCAGCGGCGGCATGGCGGCGCCCGCGACCAGGCGGTACCCGCCGACCGCGCCTCTGGTGGCCTCGACCGGATAGCCGAGATCGCGAAGGCGGTCGATGTCCCGGCGGATCGTGCGCGCGCTGACGTCGAGACGCTCGGCCAGCTCACTGCCCGGCCACTCGCGCGGTGTCTGGAGAAGCGACAGCAGATTCAGGAGTCGTGCCGGAGTGTCCGTCATACGAACCAGCGTGCCAGTCATCTAGGACATGACCTGACCTACATGGTCCCTAGCTTTCCCGCATGACTTCTCCGGCCGCCGTAGCCGATACGGCCATCGACACCACCACGACCTCATCGGGCGGGCCCGGCGACCGCCGGCGCTGGCTCGCGCTGGCCGTGGTCATGACCGCGGCCTTCATGGACCTGGTCGACGTCACCATCGTCAACATCGCCATCCCCAGCATCGAGCGGGATCTCTCCGCGAGCTTCGGCTCCATTCAGTGGATCACCGCGGGCTATGCGCTGGCCTTCGCCGCCGGGCTGATCACGGGCGGCAGGCTCGGTGACATCTACGGCCGCAAGCGGCTCTTCCTCATCGGCATCACCGGCTTCACCCTCGCCTCCGCGCTCTGCGGCTTCGCAGCGAACCCCGAGATGCTCGTCGCCTCCCGGCTCCTCCAGGGCGCGATGGCCGCGATGATGGTGCCTCAGGTGCTGGCGATCATCCATGTCACCTTCCCGGCACACGAACGCGGCAAGGTCTTCGGGATGTTCGGCGCGATCGTCGGCCTCGGTGCCGTCTCGGGACCGCTCCTCGGCGCGCTGCTCACCCAGTGGAACCTCTTCGGGCTCGAATGGCGCCCGATCTTCCTGATCAACCTGCCCGTCGGCATCGCGGGGGTGATCCTGGGCCGCAGGTTCATCACCGAGTCCAAGGCACCGCAGGCCCTGCGGCTCGACGTGGTCGGCGTCGTCCTGGTGACCGGCGCGCTGCTGATGCTGATCTACCCGCTCACCCGCGGGCGCGAGCTCGGCTGGCCGCTCTGGGGGCACCTGTGCATGGCGGGCAGCGTCCTCGTGTTCGCCGCGTTCGTGGCGTACGAGAGGGTGAAGACCCGCAAGGACGGGTCGCCGCTGGTGGAACTGTCCCTGTTCAAGGTGAAGAGCTTCGCCGCCGGCATCGCCGTACAGCTCACCTTCGGTGTCGCCCTGGGCGTCTTCTTCCTGGTCTGGACGCTCTACATGCAGATCGGCCTCGGCTGGAGCCCGCTGCACGCCGGGCTGACCGGGCTGCCGTTCTCGGTCGCCGTCTCCACGGCGGCGGGTCTCTCCGTACAGAAGCTGGTCCCGCGCTTCGGCCGCAAGGTCCTCCAGTGCGGCGCGCTGACGATGGCGACGGGCGTACTGCTCTACATCTGGGAGTCCGGGCGGTACGGGGCGGACATCACCTCCTGGCAGATGCTGCCGCCGCTGTTGGTGATGGGCGCGGGAATGGGGCTGATCGTGGCGCCCCTGACGGACGCGGTGCTGTCCGACGTCCCGCGCGAGCACTCAGGCTCGGCGTCGGGACTGATCAACACGGTGCAGCAGATGGGTACGGCGCTGGGTCTCGGGCTGGTGTCGGTGGTCTTCTTCGGCGTGGTCGACGACCGCGCGGCGACGACGCCGGACGCGGTGGCGAGGGCGTTCGAGGACGGGTTCCAGAACGCGCTGTTGTGGGTGGCGGCGGTGCTGGTGGCGATCTTCCTCCTGATGTTCGCGCTTCCGCGGCGACGGGTCTGAAGGTCAGGGGGCGGGGCCCGGCCCCCTGTGCCCGGGGCGGGAACGCCCCAGAGGGTACGGGGTTGTGCGGATCCCCCACCGGCGTGAGGGGGCGGGGTCGCAGGAGGGGTGTGTTCGGACACTCAGGCTGATTTGTGGCGCGTGAACAACAAGGGCACATCGGGTCCAACGAGCGTGGCACGCGCCGTAAATCACGCCGTCCGGACATACCCCTCCGGAGGCCCCGACCCCCGCCCCCGGCAACGAACAGCAACCCATTTGTGTTTACTTCAGCAGCGCGACCCCGTACTGTGGCCCTGAAACCACAGATTCGGGCATCGAACGGACCTAAAACAACATGTACGCACCAGAGCGCCAGCAAGAAATCCTGCGCCTCGCCCGCGAGGGCGGCCGCGTCGATGTGCTGTCGCTCGCCGAGGAGTTCCAGGTCACCGCCGAGACCGTACGGCGCGACCTCAAGGCGCTCGACCGCGCCGGCCTCGTCCGCCGGGTGCACGGCGGCGCCATCCCCGCCGGGCGCCTCGACTTCGAGCCCGACCTCGCCGAACGCGAGTCGACCGCCGCGGACGAGAAGGACCGGATCGCGCACGCCGCCCTCGCCGAACTGCCCCCGGCCGGCAGCGTGATCCTCGACGCGGGCTCCACCGTCGCGCGGCTCGCCACCGGGCTCCCGCTGGACAGCGAACTCACCGTCGTCACCCACGCGTTGCCCGTCGCCGCCCGGCTCGCCGACCACCCCGGCATCGACCTGCACCTCGTCGGCGGCCGGGTCAGGCACCGTACGCGCGCCGCCGTCGACGCCTGGGCGCTGCGCGCGTACGGCGAGATCCGCGCCGACGTCGTGTTCCTCGGCACCAACGGCTTCTCGCCGGACGGCGGCCTCACCACCCCCGACCTCGCCGAGGCGGCGGTCAAGCGCGCACTGGTCGCCGCCGCACGCCGCGTCGTACTGCTGGCGGATTCCGCCAAGCACGGCCAGGAACACTTCGCCCGCTTCGGCGGGCTCGCCGACGTCGACCTGCTGATCACGGACACCGGCCTCGCCCCCGACGCCCGCGCCGCGATCGAGGCGGCGGGGACGGAGGTGCTCAGTATCTAGCCACCCGACCGCCGTCACCCCGAAGGCACCCGCATGATCCTCACCGTCACCCCGAACCCGAGCCTGGACCGTACGTACGAGATCCCGGCCCTGGACCGCGGCGAAGTCCTGCGCGCGACCGTCGAGCGGATGGACCCCGGCGGCAAGGGCGTCAACGTCTCGCGGGCGGTCGCGGCGGCCGGTCACCGCACCGTCGCCGTACTGCCCCTCGGCGGCGCCCCCGGCGCGCTCGTCGCCCAACTCCTCGCCGGCCAGGGCATCGACGTCGCCCCCGTGCCGATCGCCGGCGCGACCCGCTCGAACATCGCCCTCGCCGAGCCGGACGGCACGCTGACGAAGATCAACGCGCCCGGCCCCGAACTGACCCCCGCCGAGTCCGAGGCGCTGCTCTCCGCGCTCCGCGCGCACGACGTGGGCGCCGCCGGGGACTGGATCGCCTGCTGCGGCAGCCTCCCGCGCGGGCTCGGCCCCCGCTGGTACGCCGAACTCGTCGCCCGCGCGCACGCCGTCGGCGCCCGCATCGCGCTCGACACCTCGGGCGCCTCGCTGCTGGCGGCGCTCAAGGAGCGCCCGGACGTCGTCAAGCCCAACGCCGAGGAGTTGGCCGCCGCCGTGGGCCGTCCGCTGGCCACCGTCGGCGACGCGCTGAAGGCGGCCGAGGAACTGCTCACGTACGGCGCCCGGTCCGTCCTCGCCAGCCTCGGCGCCGACGGCCAGCTCCTGGTCTCCGGTGCCGGCGCCCACTTCGGCTCGGCGCCCGTCGCGGCCGTCCGCAGCAACGTCGGCGCCGGCGACGCCTCGCTCGCCGGTTTCCTCGCGGCGGGCGGCACCGGTCCGGAGGCGCTCGCATCGGCCGTCGCCCACGGAGCGGCGGCCGTCCAACTGCCGGGCAGCGTGATGCCGTCGCCCGCGGATCTCGACCCGCGGGCGGTCACCGTGTCCGCCGACATCCCCCTGGACCGTCCCCTCTCGGAGCCCGCCTCATGACCTCTCCCCGCACGTCCCCCCGCACGTCCCCGAACAGCCCCGCACGAAGGAGCCCGCGATGAGCGAACTGATCACCGCGGACCTGGTCGACCTCGACCTGGCCGCAGAGACGAAGGAAGCCGCGGCCCGCTCGCTGGCCGAACGCATGGTGGCCCTGGGCCGGATAACCGACCTGGACGGATTCCTGGCCGATGTCGCCGCCCGCGAGGCGCAGATGCCCACCGGGCTCGACGGCGGGATCGGCATCCCGCACTGCCGCAGCGAGCATGTCACCGAGCCGACACTGGCGTTCGGCCGCCCGGCCGACGGCATCGACTTCGGGGCGCCCGACGGCCCAGCGGACCTGATCTTCCTGATCGCGGCCCCGGCGGGCGCCGACGACGCGCATCTGACGATCCTGTCGGCCCTGGCCCGCCGGCTGATGGACCCGGACTTCACGGCGGCGCTCCGCTCGGCGACGGACCCGGCGGCGACGGCGCGCCTGATCAACGGCGACACCGCCACCGACTCCGAGGCGCCCGCGCCGGAACCGCGAGCGGAAGCGGAACCGGTACCGGAACCGGACGCACCGTCAGCCGTTCCCGCCCCCGCCCCCGCCTTCCGTATCGTCGCCGTCACCTCCTGCCCCACCGGCATCGCGCACACCTACATGGCCGCCGAAGCCTTGGAAAAGGCCGGCCAGGCCGAAGGCGTCGAGGTGGTCGTCGAACCGCAGGGCTCCGCCGGGTTCACCCGGATCGACCCCGCCGTCATCGCCGCCGCCGACGGCGTGGTCTTCGCCCACGACGTACCGGTACGGGAGAAGGAACGCTTCGCGGGCAAGCCGACCGTCGACGTCGGCGTCAAGGCGGGCATCAACCGCCCCGCCGAACTCATCGCCGAGGTACGGGCCAAGGCCGCCCGCGGCGAGACCACCGCCCCCGCGGGCCCCGGCTCACCGGTCGACGCGACGGGCGACCCCGGCGAGGGCTACGGCACCAGGCTGCGCAAGTGGCTGATGTCCGGCGTCAGTTACATGGTCCCCTTCGTCGCGGCCGGCGGACTCCTCATCGCCCTCGGCTTCGCCATCGGCGGCTACACCGTTGACAAGGCGCCCTCCGTCGCCGAGCACTTCGTCTGGACGGAGTCCATGAGCTGGGCGGCTCTGCTGTTCCAGATCGGCGGCCTCGCCTTCAGCTTCCTCGTGCCGGTCCTGGCGGGCTACATCGCGTACGGGATGGCCGACCGCCCCGGTCTGGTCCCCGGCTTCGTCGGCGGCTCCATCGCGCTCACCATCAACGCCGGCTTCCTCGGCGGCCTGGCCGCCGGTCTGATCGCGGGCGGCACGGTCATGGCGGTCCAGCGGATCAAGGTGCCCGCCGCGCTGCGCGGCATCATGCCGGTGGTCGTCATCCCGCTGATCTCCTCCGCCGTCGTCGGCTTCCTGATGTTCCTGGTGGTCGGCAAGCCGATCGCCGAGCTCCAGAAGGCCCTCACGGACTGGCTGTCGGGGCTCTCCGGCACCAACGCGGTCATTCTCGGAGTCGTCCTCGGCCTGATGATGTGCTTCGACCTGGGCGGACCGCTCAACAAGGTCGCGTACGCCTTCGCGGTCGGCGGCCTCGCCAACCCCAACGACGGCAGCCTGAAGGTGATGGCGGCCGTGATGGCGGCAGGCATGGTGCCGCCGCTCGCCATGGCGCTGGCCACCGTCGTACGCGGTGCCCTCTTCGACCGCACCGAGCGCGAGAACGGCAAGGCCGCGTGGGTGCTCGGCGCCTCGTTCATCACCGAGGGCGCGATCCCCTTCGCCGCGGCCGACCCGCTGCGGGTCATCCCCTCGGCCATGGCGGGCGGCGCGGTCACGGGAGCGCTGTCGATGCTCTTCGAGTGCACCCTGCGGGCGCCGCACGGCGGGATCTTCGTGCTCCCGCTGATCGGCAACCCGGTGCTCTATCTGATCGCGATCCTGGCCGGTACGGCGGTCAGCGCCGCCCTGGTCATCCTGCTGAAGGGCATCGGCGGACGCGGCGCCAAGGACCCCGGGCGGGACGCCGTACCCGGTACGGAGACCGGGACCGCGCCCAAGGTCCCGGCGACCGTCTGAGCGCCCGCCTCAGCCACTCACCCGACCCCGCGCGCGGAGCTCCATGGCTTCGCGCGCGGCGCTCCGCTCGGCATACACCTCGCACATATGGCGGCCGTCCGGTGTCGCCGTGTGCTCGACCTCCCACAGGCTCGTCTCCGTGCCGTCCAGGAGCAGGAACGCGTGCTCGTAGAGCGTGAACCCCGCGTCCTTGCCCTCGGCGTGGCCGTGCCGCCCGAAGACCTGGGTGATCTGGTGGGCGAAGGCGGCACGCAGAGGTCTCGCGACCTCCTGGCCCGGCCGGTCCACGTTCTCCGCGCGCCGCAGCACCCGGCGCGCGTGGTCGGCGGAGTTGTCCGGGAGATACACCCGCGGCAGCGGTGTCTGCGGCGCCGTCAGCAGGCCGCTGAGCAGTTCGAGATCGGCCGCGAGGTCGGACTCGAAACTCGGATCGAGGCTGATACCGAGACCCGACTCGAAACGGGACTCGAACAGCGAATCGGAATCGGCGGTGGGATCGAAGGCGTCGATGGCGTCGAGGGAAGGGACGGCGGCCTCGTCGGCGCCGGCTCTCCGGTGGGGGCGGCGCAGCCGGGAGGCGGCGAGGCGCACCTCGTACTCGTCGGTGTAGAGCTCGTGCTGTTCGGCGCCGTCGCGCCCGGTGTTGTGGACCAGCTCCCAGAGGGTGAGGGCGGTGCTGTCGGCGAGCAGATACGTATGCCGGTAGGTCTCGCGGTGCAGTCCCGCACTGTGGTGCGATGACCGCAATGAACTGGCGTGCGCCAGAGCGGAGTCGAGCCGCTCGATCACGGTGTCGGGCAGATCGAAGGAGTTGAGTGCCCGACCCAGAAGACGCTCAAGATGCGTCTCGCTTGTCTCATACGGATCGTTCAAGGTGGGTCTCCAGGCCGTCGCCACATGTCACTTGGTGATTGCATAACGTAGCCCCTGGGACTGACATCGCGTCCCAAGTTCGGTAAAACGATTGGGGGCGCGCGAGAAGTTCCTCAAGCCCCCCTCAAGTCCCTTGCACCGTCTGTCAGTCCGTGCCGTACAGATCCCGGTACGCGGGGAACGTACCGCCCGGCCCTTCCACGCCCTCCGCCACCATCATCGCCCTTACGATCGCCCTGGTCACGGCGTCGGCCCCAGCCGCAAGGACTTCGTTGAGCGCCAGCGGGTTCCCAGCATCGAGCATGCGTTCCCCGGTGGCCATTGTGAAGACCGTGTCGCCGTCGTTGAGCAGATGGACGGGACGGACGGCGCGCGCGATACCGTCGTGCGCCGTCCCCGCGAGCTTCTGCGCCTGGGCCTTGGAGAGGTCGGCGTCGGTTGCTACGACGGCGAGCGTGGTGTTCAGCGGAGGCCGCCCCTCACGCTCGCGCACCTCGGCCAGACGCGCGAGAGCCGCCTCGTGCACATCGGCCGGCGGATAGCCGGGACGGCCCTGCAAGTACCGCCCGTACAGCACACCCGTCAGCGGATCGACCGCGGACCCCGCCGCGTTCGCGACGGCCAGCGCCGCGACCGTGATCCCGGACGGCAGCAGCACGCTCACCGTACCGACCCCGCCCTTGAGCTGCCCCACCACGGCCCCGGTCCCGGCACCGACCCCGCCCTCGGCGACGGGTGCCCCCGGCTCCGTACGGGCCGCCGCCTCGACCGCAGCCCGGCCCGTGGAGGCATCGGGGCGGGCCCGCCAGTCACCGCCGCGCCCGAGATCGAAGACGCAGGCGGCCGGGACGACCGGCACCACCTGGGCCGGGTCGGGCCCGACCCGCACACCCCGCCCCTGCTCCTCCAGCCACGCCACCACACCGGAGGCGGAGTCGAGCCCGAACGCGCTCCCGCCGGTGAGCACGACAGCCTCGACACGGCTCACCAGATTGCGCGGATCCAGCGCGTCGGTCTCCCGGGTACCCGGGCCACCGCCCCGTACGTCCACGGCGGTGACCGCCCCGCCCTCCGGCGCGAGAACGACCGTCGTACCGCTGAGCGCCCGGTCCCCGGCCACCCGCGCGTGGCCGACCCGAATCCCCGCCACATCCGTCAATGCGTCATTGAGTGCCATGGATCCCATGCGTACCACGACGCCGGACCCCACCGCGGCGCATCACCGAGTCCGCCGCTCCCACCCCCGTACCCTGGACGCATGAGCACCGCCCGCACCCCCGGACCGAGCGACCCCGAGACGGCCCCGGAACAGCCCGCTCCCCAGCGGCCGGCAACCCCCGAGCCGGCAGCCCCGAAGCAGGGCCCGCCGCGGCCGTCGCTCGTCTTCGACGATCCCCTGGACAGGCAGTCCTCGGACGACAGCGACACCGGCTGGGGCGACCGACCTGCCGCGAGCGGTGACAGCGCCACCGATCTGGCCCGCTTCCTCGACGAGAAGCCGCCCCACCACATCTGAGCGCTCCGAGCACCGGGAGCCCGACCGCCCCGCGCACCGACCGGACGGGTCCTATGAAGCGCTCTGCCCCTGTCCCTGTCCCTGTCCTTGTCCCGGCACCCGGTGCTGAGCGACCAGGGTGTCCCTGATCTCCTTCAGCACCTCCAGCTCGCTCACCTCGACGACCTCCTCCACCCTCTCCTTGGCGGCCTGCTGCCTGGCGCGCCTGGCGAGGTACTTCGCCATCGGCAGGACCATCAGGAAGTACACGACGGCGGCGGTGATCAGGAAGCTGAGCGTCGAGCTGAGCACCGTCCCCCACATGATCGGGATGCCCGACACCACGTCGCCGGCGGCGTTCGTCTCGCACGGAGACTTGAGACACGAGCTGTAGTGGTCCAGATCCTTGGTCCCGAACGCGCCGACCACCGGATTGATGACGCCCTTCACCAGCGAGTTCACCACGTTGGTGAAGGCGGCGCCGATGACCACCGCGACCGCGAGGTCGATCACGTTGCCACGCGTCAGGAAGGCCTTGAAGCCCTCCAGCACGCTCTCCTTCTCGTTGCTCACCAGTGAGCCCTTCGTTATGTGTGCCACGGGGACCGGGGCAGAGACAGCGGCGACGTCCGCCGTCCGCCCGGACACCATGGGCAACGCGCGCCCCGGCTGTCCAATCCGCCCATGCTTTGGTGTGACGAGTCTGCTCATCAGTACGACGGCGAAGAGCGCGGGTCGCCACCTCGCGGGTCAGCACAGCGTCAGCGCCAGCCGCGAGTTCGTGCTCGCACCCGCCAACTCAGCCGCCACGTCACGCGCGACGGTCAGCAGGACCAGCGCGCCACCCTCGACGGCGCTCTCCAACGCCCGTGGGACGGATTCCACCAGCACGCCCCTGGCGAGCACCCGGGCGTCCGATTCCCCGCCGCCGGGGGAGTGCGCGGCGGCGATCACATCGACCCGGTCCCCGGGACGCAGCAGCCGCACCGTCTCCACATCCGCGATCCGCACCGGAGCCGTGACCAACCGCACCTTGTCCACGCCCGGTTGAGCGCCCGCGCCCGCGCCGCCCGCGCCACCCGCCGCGGCGCGGGCCGCCGCCTCGGCGCGCTCCTCCGCTCCGGCCATCGCACCGGGACCGCCCCCACCCGACGCCGCCAACGCCGCCGCCGTCACGGCCAGTCCCGCCGCCATGGCACGCCGCCGCCGGTGCAGCGCCCTGCGCAGCCGATGCCCGCCGCCGCGCACCCGCAGCGGATCGAACGCGGGCACCCCGCACGGTGGGGGCGCTGCGGCCACCGGCGTGGGCGGGAAGAGAGGAGGAATCGAGGACGAGCGCGAGGAGGAACGCGAGGAGGAACGGGACATGGCAACCACCACCTGCCGTGAGGAGTTTCTGCTGGCCGCTCCTCACGATCCACGCCCGGCCGGAATCCCGCTGAAGCCTGTGGACAACTGCCCGAATGTGAATAACTCGGCCACCCGAACGAGGTCCTCCGCATGCGTTACGGCAGCTTGAGCCCCGTGTCGATGCCGTCCAGCGCGTGCGAGCACAGGCAGTCCCTCGTCTCGCCGTTCTGCAGCCCGCCCACCGTGTCGAACAGCACCGTCCTCAGCCGGTCCACGTTGGAGGCGAAAACCTTCAGCACCTCCTCGTGCGACACGCCCTCGCCCGTCTCCGCCCCGGCGTCAAGATCGGTCACGAGCGTCAACGACGTGTAGCAGAGCCCCAGTTCACGGGCGAGAACGGCCTCCGGATGACCCGTCATACCGACCACCGACCACCCCATCGACGCGTGCCACCGCGATTCGGCGCGGGTCGAGAAGCGCGGCCCCTCGACGACCACCAGCGTCCCGCCGTCCACCGGCTCCCACTCGCGCCCCCGCGCCGCGACGAGCGCCGCCTCACGCCCCTCCGGGCAGTAGGGATCGGCGAGCGAGATATGGACGACATTCGACTTCTCCCCGTCGGGCAGCGGCACACCGTCGTAGTAGGTCTGCGTGCGCGCCTTCGTACGGTCCACCAACTGGTCGGGTACGAGCAGCGTCCCCGGGCCGAATTCCTCACGCAGCCCGCCCACCGCGCACGGGCCGAGCACCTGCCGTACGCCGATGGACCGCAGCGCCCACAGATTGGCGCGGTAGTTGATGCGGTGCGGGGCGATGTCGTGCGCGCGCCCGTGACGGGGCAGGAACGCCACGCGCCTGCCCTCGACGTCGCCGAGGAAGAGCGAGTCGCTGGGCGGTCCGTAGGGGGTGTCGACGGTGACCTCGGTCACGTCGTCAAGGAATGAGTACAGGCCCGAGCCGCCGATGACGCCGATCTCCGCGGTCTCCGAGCCCTCTGCGTTCGCCTTGGTCACCATGACGATCACCCTAGGCCCTGCCCGGCGGATCTTTCGCGGGCCCTGGGCGTCTGGCACGGCACCCAGGGCCTGATCCAAACGACAGGACCTAGCCGGCGCCGCACGGCGTACGGGTGCGCGCGCACCCGGGAACGCCGAGGACCCCGCCGTACCGAACGGCGGGGTCCCGGAGGATGTATCGGTCGGTCAGGCGGCGGAGGAACCGCTGGAGCCGGAGCTGCCGCTCGCGGCGCCCGACTTCGAGCCGGAGCCCGAGGAGCCCGAGCCCGAGCTGGACGAGGAGCCGTTCGACGACGTGGACGCGGACGACGACTTCGAGTCCGACGACGAACCCGACGAGGAGGACGACTTGTCGCTCGAACCGCCCGAGTCACCCGAGCCGTTCGAGGCGCCCGCCTTGGCCGGCGTGCTGCTCGACGACGAGCCGCGGCTGTCGTTCCGGTAGAAACCGGAGCCCTTGAAAACGATGCCGACCGCCGAGAACACCTTCTTCAGGCGTCCTTGGCACGCGGGGCACACGGTGAGGGAATCGTCGGTGAACTTCTGCACCGCCTCAAGGCCCTCGCCACAGTCGGTGCACTGGTACTGATAGGTCGGCACTTTTCCTCCTGGCACTCTCACTCAATGAGTGCTAACGACGCTCCATAGTGACGTATTCCGCTGGATCAGTCCACTGCCACCGGCACGCGGTGACCCATTCCACGCGCCGCGACACGGCCCGACGCCTTCGGCGTCAGCCGCGAGCGCAGCGCGACAAGCGTGGCCAGAGCCAGTGCGGTGCCCACCAGGGGAACCACGAACCCGGCGCTCGCGCCATGGGCGTCCGCCAGCTGCCCGGCCGCCGTGACCGCGCCTGCCTGCCCGAGCGCGACCGCGCCCGTCAGCCAGGTGAAGGCCTCCGTACGCGCTCCGGCCGGGACCAGGGCCTCGATCAGGGTGTAGCCGCTGATCAGCGCGGGCGCGATGAAGAGCCCGACCAGCAGGCCGAGGCCGGCGAACAGCGGCACCGAGTGCACGGCCCACAGCCCGGAGGTGGCCAGGGTGAGGCCCAGATAACCGGTGATCAGCCGGCGGCGGGGCCCGCCCTTCCAGGCGATGGTGCCGTACGCGATACCCGCGAGCATGTTGCCGGCGGCGAAGACTCCGTACAGAAGGCCGTTCGCGCCGGGGTTCCCGATCTCCTCGGCGAACGCCGTGAGCGAGACCTGCATACCGCCGAAGACCGAACCGATACCGAGGAAGACCACGGCCAGGACGCGTACGCCGGGCACGGACAGCGCCGAGACCCGCGCCCCGCGCGAACCGCTCGCCGCGCCCGTATCGCGCCCAGCCGGCTTCGGCTGCGTCCTGCGCTGCGCGGCGAACAGCAGCCCGCCCGCCAGGGTCAGCACGCCCTCGGCGGCCAGTCCCGCCGCCGGGTGTACGGAGGTGCACAGCGCGGTCGCGAGGACGGGCCCGATCACGAAGGTGAACTCGTCCGTGACGGACTCGAAGGCGGCGGCCGTCGGCAGCAGCCGCGCGCGCTCGTCGGAGCCACCGAGCACGGCCGCCCAGCGCGCCCGCACCATCGGACTTACCTGCGGGATCGACGCGCCTGTCGGTACGGCGGCGACGAACAGCGCCCACAGGGGAGCGCCGGCCAGTGCGAGCGCGGTCAGGGCGGCCACGGACGCCGCGTGGAGCAGGACGCCGGGCACCAGCACCGCGCCCTGCCCGAACCGGTCGGCGAGCTTGCCGTTCTGCGGTGCGAAGAGCGCCATGGAGACACCGGTGACGGCGGCGACCATACCGGCGCGACCGTACGAACCGGACGTGTGCTGGACAAGCAGGACGATGCCGATCGTCAGCATCGCGAAGGGCTGCCGGGCGGCGAAGCCGGGAAGCAGGAACGTCCAGGCGCCGGGCGTACGCAGCAACTGCCCGTAACCGGGGCGGCGCGGGGCCGTTCCCCCGGAGGCGCCGGCGGTGGTGTCGACCGTGTCGGACACGGTCCTTGCCTTTCTGCCGCCTGGTGACACCCCCGGACGTACGGGGGCTGCCGAGAGCTGTCCTCTTGCGCGGAACTGCGGTAGATACCCGGGTCCACTGGAGGGGACACCACGGCCGCCATACGGTCGCGCCAGCTCTGCGTCAGGCAGAGTTGGTCGATCAAGTCTGTGCGTCGAGGCCTGTGCGTCACGTCCTTGACGCGACAGGCACGGGCCTCATCCTACCTGTGAAATACCAGGAAGATCCCGGCCCGTACCTGTGATTGACGCCTCCGGGCGTCAAGGCCTTCGATTCCCAGGCCCCGCCGCCCGTACAACCCCCGTCCGCCCCAGCGCCGAGGTCCGTCCCCAGCGCCGACGCCCGCCGTCAGCGGTGTCCCGGCCCGAAGCCGCTGCCCCCACCGACCCCGCTCCCCGGCTTTCCGTGCCCTCCCGGCCTCCGAGCCGACCCACCGCCCGGCCCGCGCCCACCGTTCGCGCCCAGCCAGTCGGCCAGCTTTCCGCCCTGCCCGACGGCCCGCAGACGCCGCTCGGCCGCGTCCCGTACCGGATCGGTCGCCACCACCAGCAGCTCGTCCCCGTGCCGCAGCACGGTCGACGGCCCCGGCACGAAGCTCTTGTCCTCCCGTACGACCAGCGTGACCGCCGACCCCGGCGGCAGCCGCAGCTCACCCACCTCGACGCCGTGCATCTTCGACCGGTCCGGGATCGCCACGGACAGCAGATGACCGCGCAGCCGCTCCAGCGGCGCCGACTCGATCCCGAGGTCGGCCGCCTCGGAGGGGTCGCCGAGGTGCAGCTTCCCGGCCACCCAGGGCAGCGTCGGCCCCTGCACGATCGTGTAGACGACGACCAGCACGAAGACGATGTTGAAGATCCGGTCGCTGCCCTCGACCTCCGAGACCATCGGGATCGTCGCCATGACGATGGGTACGGCGCCACGCAGCCCCGCCCACGACATCAGCGCCTTCTCCTGCCAGGGGATGCGGAACGGCGCCAGGCTGACCAGTACGGACACGGGCCGCGCCACCGCCGTCAGCACCAGACCCACTATCACCGCGGGCCAGATGTCGTCGCCCAGTTCGTGCGGCGTCACCAGCAGTCCCAGCAGGACGAACATGCCGATCTGCGCGAGCCAGCCGAGCCCCTCCGCGAAACCACGGGTCGCGGGCGCGTGCGGCAGTTTGGAGTTCCCCAGCAGCATGGACGCCAGGTACACGGCGAGGAATCCGCTGCCGTGGGCCATGGCCCCGGCCGCGTACGCGACGACGGCGATGGCCATCACGGCGATCGGATACAGACCGGAGGCGGGCAGCGCCACATGCCGGAGCCCGAAGGCGCCCAGCCAGCCGACCGCGATCCCGATGGCGGCGCCGATGGCCAGTTCCAGGAAAATCTCGCCGACCAGTATGTACCAGTGCTCCACCGGTCCGACCCTCGACAGCGCGACCACCATGATCACCACGGGGGCGTCGTTGAAGCCCGACTCCGCCTCCAGCGCACCCGTCACCCTCGACGGCAGCGGAATCTTCCTCAGTACGGAGAAGACGGCGGCGGCGTCCGTGGACGAGACGACGGCGCCGATGATCAGTGACTGCCGCCAGTCGAGGCCGACCAGGAAGTACGCGGCGGTCCCGGTCACGCCCACGCTCACGGCCACACCGACGGTCGACAGGGCGACGGCGGCCGGCAGCGCGGGTTTCGCCTCTTTCCACTTCGCGGCGAGACCGCCCTCGGCGAGGATCACGACCAGGGCGGCGTAGCCGATCACCTGGGTCAACTCGGCGTTGTCGAACTTGACGTTGAAGATGCCGTCCTGGCCTATGACGACGCCGATCCCGAGGTAGAGCAACAAGCTGGGCAGCCCGCTCCGGGACGAGATCCGCACCGCGGCGACCGCGATCAGCAGCACGAGCGAGCAGATGAGCAGGAGTTCATTGAGCTGGTGGACAGTCAGCGGCCGATCCTTCCCCTCACGCACACCGGATCGTTTTCCCGGCAGTCGGCACTTCGTTACCTTACCTAATCTTTAACGTTTTCTTGACGCGATCGATCGTTCGTGCGATCGATCGCGTGATTTCCTGTGTGATCGTCCGAGGAGTCCCGACGGGTCGTACTAGTGACACCGCGTCGGAGCGGGTGAACGGCTGCGCCTATGGTTGCTGCAGCATTCCAGGACCACCCTGCCCCTCGAAGGACAGCGATGCCCGCCAACTCAACGCCCCCTGCCACCAAAAAGAAGGGGCGACGCGCCCGCCTTGTCGTGATCGTCCTGGTGCTGGCTCTGGTAGCAGGCGTTGGGTACGGCGCCTACTGGGGTGTCAGCACCGTGCGTGCCTCGCTCCCGCAGACCACCGGCACCATCACGATGCCGGGTCTCGACGGCCGGGTGGAGGTCAAGCGCGACAGTTACGGCGTCCCGCAGATCTACGCCAACACCGACCGGGACCTGTTCCGCGCGCAGGGCTACGTCCAGGCGCAGGACCGCTTCTGGGAGATGGACGTCCGGCGCCACATGACCTCGGGGCGGCTCTCCGAGATGTTCGGCAAGGGGCAGGTCGAGACGGACGAATTCCTGCGCACGCTGGGCTGGCGGCAGGTGGCGCAGGAGGAGTACGACAGCAAGCTCTCCGACGAGACGAAGAAGAACCTCCAGTCGTACGCGGACGGGGTCAACGACTACCTCGAAGGCCGCGACGGCAAGGACATCTCCGTCGAGTACGCGGCGCTGAAGTTCACCAACGACTACAAGCCCGCGAAGTGGACCCCCGTCGACTCGGTGGCGTGGCTCAAGGCGATGGCGTGGGACCTGCGCTCCAACATGCAGGACGAGATAGACCGTTCGCTGCTCACGAGCAGGATGGACGAGAAGCAGATCGAGGACCTTTATCCGTCGTATCCGTACGACAGGAACAAGCCGATCGTCAGCGAGGGCGCCGTCGATCCGCTCGCGGAGGAGTACGACCCCAAGGCCGAGCCGGGTGACGTGTCGGCGAACGGTACAGGCACAGGTACGGGCACGGGGACGGGGACCGGCACAGGGACCGGCACAGGCATAGACACCGGTACTGGCACCGGCGCCGGCGGCGGCGCCGTCACCGACGGTCTGGAGTCCCAGCTCGACTCCCTCTCCGCCACCCTCGACGAGATCCCCGCCCTCCTCGGCCCCAGCGGCAGCGGCATCGGATCCAACTCGTGGGTCGTCTCCGGCCAGTACACGACGACCGGCAGCCCGCTGCTCGCCAACGACCCGCACCTCGCGCCCCAGCTGCCCTCCGTCTGGTACCAGATGGGTCTGCACTGCCGTAGCTCCACCAAGGACTGCCAGTACGACGTCGCCGGCTACACCTTCGCCGGCATGCCGGGCGTGATCATCGGCCACAACAAGGACATCGCCTGGGGTATGACCAACCTCGGCGCGGACGTGACCGACCTCTATCTGGAGAAGGTCAACGGCGACACCTACCAGTACGGGAACGAACAGAAGAAGTTCACGACCCGTCAGGAAACGATCAAGATCGCCGGTGCCAAGAGCCAGACCATCACGGTCCGCTCCACCGAACACGGCCCGGTCGTCTCCGACCGCGACGCCGAACTGCGCAGGGTCGGAGACAAGGCCCCCGTCAACAACGCGGCCCCGGACCGCGGCGAGGGATACGCGGTCTCCCTCCAGTGGACCGCCCTGGAGCCCGGCAAATCCATGGACGCGGTCTTCCAGCTCAACAAGGCCAAGAACTTCGCGGAGTTCCGCAGGGCGGCGCAGAGCTTCGAGGTCCCCTCGCAGAACCTGATCTACGCCGACGCGAAGGGCAACATCGGCTACCAGGCGCCCGGCCGGATCCCGATCCGCGCCAAGGGTGACGGCTCAGTGCCGGCCCCGGGCTGGGACCCGTCGTACCGCTGGGAGGACTACATCCCCTTCGACGAGCTTCCTTACGAGGAGAACCCGAAGCGCGGCTACATCGTCACCGCCAACCAGGCCGTCATCGACAAGGACGACTATCCGTACGCACTGACGGAGGACTGGGGCTACGGCGCCCGCAGCGAGCGGATCAACGACCTCATCAAGTCGAAGATCAAGGACGGCGGCAAGATCTCCACCGACGACATGCGCACGATGCAGACGGACAACCGCAGCGAGATCGCCACGCAGCTCATGCCGTACCTGCTGAAGATCGATGTCGCGGACCCCGCCATCCGCGAGGCCCAGAAGCTCCTCGAAGGCTGGGACTACACCCAGGAACCGGACTCGGCGGCAGCCGCGTACTTCAACGCCGTCTGGCGCAACGTCCTCAAGCTCGCCTTCGGGAACAAGCTTCCCAAGGAGATGCGCGTCGAGGGCGAGTGCCTCAGCGTGCGCCCCGCCGACAGCACGGGCCCGGCCGACGACCTCGCGGAGCTCGTACGGGAGTGTGGCCGGCGGTCGGAGGACTCGGCGCAGCCGGACGGCGGCGACCGCTGGTTCGAGATCACCCGCAAGATCCTCAAGGACGAGGACAACGAGTGGTGGCAGTCCCCGAAGACACGTACGGAGAAGGCCACCGACACCCGTGACGAACTTCTGCTCCGCGCCCTCACGGACGCGCGCTGGGAGCTGACCGCCAAGCTCGGCAAGGACGTCTCCACGTGGAGCTGGGGCCGACTGCACCAGCTGAACCTGGAGAACCAGACCCTCGGTACGGAGGGTCCCGGCATCGTGAAGACCCTGCTCAACCGCGGCCCGTGGAATCTGGGCGGCGGCGAGGCCGCGGTCAACGCAACCGGCTGGAACGCGGCGAGCGGCTACGACGTCATGTGGGTGCCGTCGATGCGGATGGTGGTCAACGTCGGTGACTGGGACAAGTCCCGCTGGATCAATCTGACGGGCGCCTCCGGGCACGCGTACAGCCCGAACTACACAGACCAGACGGAAAAGTGGGCCAAGGGCGAGCTGATCGACTGGTCGTTCAGCAGCAGAGCGGTGGAGGAGAGTACGGGGGACACCCTGACGCTCGCGCCGTAGGCACTCCCGCCGTAAGCATCCGCGGCAAGCACCCGCGTGCGGCTCCGGCGGGCCCCTCAGACGCTCCCGAAGCGCCTGGTCCCGCCAGGGGTCACCACCACGTGCACGGGACGGTCGTGCGGCTCCTCAGGGACCCGCCCGACCACCTCGTGGTCGTACAGCAGCACCGCGAGAACGGCTCCCGCGTCAGCCCCCGCCCCCTCCAGCCGGCCCAGGACCCGGTCGTACGACCCGCCGCCCCGCCCCAGCCGCATCCCGCGCCCGTCAACCGCGAGCCCGGGAAGCAGCACCACCCGTGCGTCCAGCACCGCGTCCACACCCAGCCGGGCACCCTCCGGCTCCAGCAGCCCCCGCTCCGCGCGCGCCAGCCGCTCCGCCCCCTCGTACGCCGCCCAATCCAGATCGTTGTCAGGCAACAGCACCGGCAGGAGGACCCGCGCCCCCCGCTCCCACAGCGTGTCGAGCAACGCGCGCGTGCCCGGCTCGCGCCCCACCGAGACATACGCGGCGACGGTCCCGGCCTTCGCCAGTTCGGGAAGCTCCAGCGCCCGCCGCGCGAGAACCGCGGAAGCCTCCCGGACGTCGTCTTCGGACAGCAGGCGCCGCGCGCGAAGGAGCTCCTGCCGCAGAGCGGTCTTTCCTGGCAAGTCGGAGTTCATCGGACTTCGCAAATCTCTCGTATGTATACGTATGGAGAGAAAGTTAACCGGAGCAACATCTTCCTCTCATCCGCGGCAGATAGGCTGCGCGCCATGACTCAGTCGCCCCCCAGGATCAGCAAGGCTGTCATCCCCGCCGCAGGGCTGGGAACCCGCTTCCTGCCTGTCACCAAGGCCACTCCCAAGGAGATGCTGCCTGTCGTCGACAAGCCCGCGATCCAGTACGTGGTCGAGGAAGCCGTGATGGCAGGGCTCTCCGACGTTCTCATGGTCACCGGACGCAACAAGCGTCCCCTGGAAGACCACTTCGACCGCAACTACGAACTGGAGGAGGCGCTCACCCGCAAGGGAGACACCGAACGCCTCGCCAAGGTGCAGGAGTCCAGCGACCTGGCGACGATGCACTACGTCCGGCAGGGTGATCCCAAGGGACTCGGCCACGCAGTCCTGTGCGCCGCCCCGCACGTCGGAGACCAGCCCTTCGCGGTGCTCCTCGGAGACGACCTCATCGACCCGCGCGACCCGCTGCTGTCCCGCATGGTCGAGATCCAGGAGAACGAGGGCGGCAGCGTCATCGCCCTGATGGAGGTCGAGCCCGACCAGATCCACCTCTACGGATGCGCCGCCGTCGAGCCCACCCCGTACGGCGACGTGGTCAAGGTGCACGACCTGGTCGAGAAGCCCGACAGGGCGGACGCGCCCAGCAACTACGCCATCATCGGCCGATACGTCCTGGACCCGGCCGTCTTCGACATACTGCGTCAGACCGAGCCCGGCCGCGGCGGCGAGATCCAGCTGACCGACGCGCTCCAGCAGCTCTCGGCCGACGAGAAGATCGGCGGCCCGGTGCACGGCGTCGTCTTCAAGGGACGCCGCTATGACACGGGTGACCGCGGCGACTATCTGCGTGCCATTGTCAGACTCGCGTGCGAACGTGAAGACCTGGGACCGGACTTCCGGACCTGGCTGCGCAGTTACGTCAACGAGGAGATGTAAGACCTTGAGCAGTACGGCGACACCGGCACCGGCGCCTGCCTCGGGCCAGGGACGGCTCTGGACGGTGGACGAGCACCTGGCGGACATCCTCGCCACGGTCCGCCCGCTCGACCCGATCGAGCTGCAACTGCCCGACGCCCAGGGCTGCGTCCTCGTCGAGGACGTCACGGTGCCGGTGGCGCTGCCGCCGTTCGACAACAGCTCCATGGACGGCTACGCGGTCCGCACGGCCGACGTGTCCGGCGCCGACGAGGAGTTCCCGGCCGTCCTGACCGTCATCGGCGATGTCGCGGCGGGCGGTGAGGCCCTGCCGCGCGTCGGTCCCGGGGAGGCGGCCCGGATCATGACCGGCGCACCGCTGCCGCCCGGCGCCGAGGCGGTCATCCCGGTCGAGTGGACCGACGGCGGTACGGGCGGCGGGGCCGCCACCTCCATGCGGCCGGCCGGCTCCGCGCCCGAGGGCGCGAGCGGCGAGGTCAGGGTCTACCGGCCCGTCGAGCCCCGCGCCCACGTCCGCGCGCGCGGCAGCGATGTCCAGGCCGGGGATCTCGCCCTGGAGGCCGGCACGATCCTGGGACCGCCGCAGATCGGCCTGCTCTCCGCCATCGGCCGCTCCACCGTCCGGGTCCACCCGCGCCCGCGCGTGGTCGTCCTGTCGACCGGCAGCGAACTGGTCCAGCCGGGCGAGGCGTTGGGCCAGGGCCAGATCTACGACTCCAACAGTTTCGCGCTCACCGCAGCCGCGCGGGACGCGGGCGCCATCGCCTACCGGGTCGGCGCGGTGACCGACGACGCGGACACCCTCCGGGCCACGATCGAGGACCAGCTGATTCGCGCGGACATGATCGTGACGACCGGCGGTGTCAGCGTCGGGGCGTACGACGTGGTCAAGGAGGCGCTGTCCTCCGTAGGAGACGAGGACGAGCCGGGCAGCGGCATCGACTTCCGCAAGCTCGCGATGCAGCCGGGCAAGCCCCAGGGCTTCGGCTCGATCGGCCCCGAGCACACCCCGCTGCTCGCCCTCCCCGGCAACCCCGTGTCCAGTTACGTCTCCTTCGAGTTGTTCGTGCGCCCCGCGATCCGGGCGCTCATGGGCCGCCAGGACGTCCACCGCCGGACGGTCCGCGCGACCCTGAAGAGCGACGAGACGCTGAAGTCCCCGGCGGGCCGACGCCAGTTCCTGCGCGGGATGTACGACGCCGAGGCGGGCTCGGTCGTCCCGGTCGGCGGCGTCGGCTCCCATCTCGTCGCCGCCCTCGCGCACGCCGACGCGCTGATCGTGGTCCCCGAGGAGGCGGTCTCGGCGGAGCCGGGGAGCGAGGTCGACGTGGTGCTGCTCGGCTGACGGAGTGGCGGTGGCGGTAGCGTGTCCTGCCAGACAGGCCCCGCCGGGCCCGGACCGGGAGCGCCACAGCGATGACTGCGTTTACCCGGGGGGAGACCCCCGGACCTTCTCCACAAGGCCACCTGACGCATATCGACGAGGCGGGCGCGGCCCGCATGGTCGACGTCTCCGCCAAGGAGGTCACCGCGCGCACCGCCAGCGCGAGCGGCCGGGTGCTGGTCTCGCCGCGCGTGGTCGAACTGCTGCGGGGCGAGGGGATGCCCAAGGGCGACGCTCTGGCCACCGCCCGTATCGCGGGCATCATGGGCGCGAAACGCACCCCCGAGCTGATCCCGCTCTGCCATCCCCTGGCGCTCTCGGGAGTCACGCTCGACCTCGCCGTCACGGACGACGCGGTGGAGATCCTGGCGACCGTGAAGACCACGGACCGCACGGGCGTGGAGATGGAGGCCCTGACCGCGGTGTCCGTCGCGGCGCTGACGGTGGTCGACATGGTGAAGGCCGTCGACAAGGGCGCGGTCATCACGGACGTACGGGTCGAGGAGAAGACCGGCGGGAAGTCGGGCCGCTACTCCCGCCGGGCTCCCGAGCCGGACGGACGGCCGCAGACGAACGGGACCCCGGAGAGGGGCACGGCATGAACGATTCCGCCGAGAGCGGCACCGTGCCCCGGGAGCCGTACCGCGCGCTCGTCGTCACCGCGTCCAACCGCGCGGCGGCCGGTGTCTACGCGGACACCGGGGGCCCGATCATCGCGAGCGCCCTCACGGAGCTCGGTTTCTCGGTCGAGGGCCCGCTGGTCGTGCCCGACGGTGACCCGGTCGAGCGTGCCCTGCGCGACGGGGTGGCCGCGTCGTACGCCGTCATCCTCACCACCGGCGGCACCGGCGTCTCGCCCACCGACCGCACCCCCGAGGCCACCCGCCGCGTCCTGGACCACGAGATCCCCGGCATCCCCGAGGCGATCCGCGCCGAGGGCGCCCGGAAGGTCCCGACCGCCGCGCTGTCGCGGGGCCTCGCGGGTGTCGCAGGCCGGACCCTGATCGTCAATCTGCCGGGCTCCTCCGGCGGTGTACGGGACGGGCTAGCCGTCGTGAACAGGCTGCTCGTCCACGCCGTCGACCAGATCCACGGCGGCGACCACCCCCGTACCGACGGATGAACTCCTTCTGGCCCGTGGCGCTGGTGGACGGCGATGTCGTCCTCCGGCCCATAAAGTCGCGCGACCAACGGGCCTGGCGCGAGGTGAACCGGCGCAACCGCGAGTGGCTGCGGCCGTGGGAGGCGACGATCCCGCCCGCGCCGCCCGGCGCCCCGGTCGCCCAGCGCCCGACGTACCGGCAGATGGTGCGTCATCTGCGCGCCGAGGCGAACGCGGGGCGGATGCTGCCCTTCGTCATCGAGTACCAGGGACGTCTGGTCGGCCAGTTGACCGTCGCCGGGATCACCTGGGGCTCGATGTGCTCGGGGCATGTCGGCTACTGGGTGGACCGCGACGTGGCGGGCCGCGGTGTCGTGCCGACGGCCGTGGCCCTCGCCGTCGACCACTGTTTCCGGCTGGTGGGGCTGCACCGGATCGAGGTCTGCATTCGGCCCGAGAACGGGCCGAGCCGCCGGGTCGTGGAGAAACTCGGATTCCGTGAGGAAGGCACCCGGCCCCGTTATCTGCACATCGACGGGGCGTGGCGGGACCATCTGGTCTTCGCGCTGACGGCCGAGGAAGTGCCGGAAGGACTCCTGTACCGCTGGCACCAGGCGCGACCTGGGGCGCCACAGAAATGAAATAAGTGTTCGATAATGGTCGCCATCCGACCATCAAGTGATCCGAACAATCACAAAAAAAGTCCGTGATATCAGCCAGATCGTGCGACACACCGGCTCAATTGGCGGATCCCGTCGCGCGAACACCTCTACGGTGTGAACCGTGAGCAGCAGCGGCCTCATCTACGCAGTCATCGTCGGGGCCTGGGCCGCCTACTTGGTACCGATGTGGCTCCGCAGGCAGGACGAGCTCAACGAAGCCCGTCCGACGGAACGCTTCAGCACCGCCATCCGGCTGCTGTCCGGACGGGCGGCGATGGAGCGCCGGTACACCAGGGAGCTGCGGGACCGCACCACCGAGGAGGCCGGGCCCGACGGTGAGCCGGACGTGGCGGCGGAGCCGACGAGCTCTGTCGACGTCCGGGCCTTCTCCGCGCCCCCGGCCCATACGGAAGTCCGCCTGGAACTCCCGGCACCGGCACCGGCACCGTCGCCCCCGCGGCGCGAGGCCCCGTCCGGCGCGGCGGCCGAACGCGCCCGCCGCGCCCAGCGGTCCCAGGTCCTCGCCCGTCGCCGGCGCACCACCGTGGTGCTCTTCCTCGCCTTCACGGTGGGCGCGGTCGTCGCGGGCGTCCAGGGGCTCGCCTTCCTGTGGGCGCCGGGCGTTCCCGCCGTACTCCTCAGCGTCTACATCGTGCATCTGCGCGCCCAGGAGCGGCGCCGCTTCGTCTTCACGATGGACCGCCGCAGGGCCGAGATCGCCGCGCAGCGCCTGCGCGAGAACCGCCCCCGCCGCCACCAGGCCCCGGCCCCGGCCGAGCCGGACGAGGAGCCCGAACCCCGCACCGCCCCGGAACCGGCCGCCTCGGTCTCCCCCCAGGAGGCCGGCCGCCGCGCCCTGGTCGAGCAGACGGACCACGCGGAGTGGGTCGACCAGCAGCGCGACCGCGGCCCGGCCCGCGGCGACAGCTGGGAACCGGTCCCGGTCCCGCTCCCCACGTACGTGACGGCCCCGGTCGCCCCGCGCGCCACGGGCGGCGTCAACGTCAGCGACCCGGAGACCTGGAGCGCGGCCCGCTCCTCCACGGCCGAACCGACCCCACCGGAACCCGCCCCCGCCGACCCCCCGCCCCACCGCCGCCCCCGCGACCGCAGCCGCACCCCCCTCTTCGACCAGTTCGACAACGACGACCGCCCCCGCGCGGCCAACGAGTGACCGGCGAGGAACGGATTTCCAAGCACCCCGACGGTGGTGCTAAAGTTTCACTCGTCGCAAGGGCCTGTGGCGCAGTCTGGTAGCGCACCTCGTTCGCATCGAGGGGGTCTGGGGTTCAAATCCCCACAGGTCCACGGCAGGGCCGTTTACGAGCTGGCTCGTAAGCGGTTCACGAATCCCGTCCGATCACTTTGATCGGGCGGGATTTCGTCGTTTCCAGGGCTCGATTGCCGGGGTGCGGGCACTAGAAGCGGTCTGGGCGGCAACCTGACAGAGCCGACTCAACGGTTCCGTCGACCAACTCCCGTGCGACCAGGCGGCCCACAGCCGCGGCGAGCGTGACCGCCGAGTGCATCACTGCCACGTAGAGGCCGGGGACCTCGGCGACCGGGCCGACGATCGGCTCACCGTCGACCGGCATTGGACGCACTCCGATTCGGGTGCTGAGCAGCTCGACGCTCCCGGCGCCATGGAAAGTGGACCGGACGGCGGCAAGGGTCCGTTCTGGCGAGTCCGCGGCGGCGATCAGCCGGTCCGCGGCGACCTGCCGAAGATCGAAGTCCTCGGTGTTGACCACGGTGCGGACCAGACCGGCCGGGGCGCTGAGCCGGAACAGCGGACACGGCGACGGTTCGACCGGGACGCGTACGCCGAGCGGCTCGGCCAGCTCGGCCGTGGCAACTCCGGCCGCCAGCACCACCGTCGCACCGGAGAGGGGTCCTGCTGCCGTCTCAACCCCGGCGATCCGGCCCTCTGGACCCCGGCGGACCGCGGTGACCGGCGTGTCCAGACTTACCCGGGCTCCATGGGCGCGAGCGCCCGCGACCAGCCGCTCGGTCACGCCCACCGAGTCGACAGCGCCGTCGTCCGGCACCCAGACAGCCCACTCCGGAGGCTGCCGAAGAGTGGGCTCAAGTGTCGCCACGGTGGCCGCGTCCACGATCGTCTGCCCGGGTCCGGCGTCCGGCGCACCGCCCTCCCTAGCCCAGCTCAGCGAGCCGGACCAGGTCACCGGGAGCCCCGGCAACTCGGCCCCGAGCCGGTGGTACTCCGCCGTCGCGGTGGCCCGCAGCCCGGCGGCCGGACCTTTCCGCACGCCGGACGCGCCGATCCAGGCGAACGAGTCCGCCGTCACGCCGGCGCCTGGCCGCCCGGCATCGACCAACGTCACGTCGGCGCCCGCCCGAGCGGCGTGATAAGCCACCGATGCACCGACAATTCCGGCGCCGACGACGACCAAGTCCCTGCTCCCCGATGGCCTCAACATGTCCAGGACCCTAGCGTTCGCCCGCGCGGACCGGTGGGTCTATTTCCGCGGACCGAAGACTGCCCGTAGAACGAGATCCAGGCGCGGAACACTGGTCGGTCACGCACGCGTTGCAGAGCCCTCGGCCATCGTCACCTCGTGACCCTCTTCGCGCGTACGCTTCCCTTCCCGTAGGGAAGAAGAGCCGGCTAAGGACCGGCAAGGCGCGGAGGAGTGGCGGGGTGCGGCGGATCGATGTGACGGAGCGGCGGGCCCGGCTCGGTGTACGGCATCGGCTGGCGGTCGCCGCCCGCGCGGACGGGCCCGTCGAGGTGGCGCGTGACCTCGTCGCCCTGCACAGCACCGATCCGTCCTCCGTGTATGTCGCCATCTGGGCGCGGACGAACGGCGGTTCGGTACGGGAGGTGGAGCGCGTCCTGTACGAGGACCGCACCCTCATCCGGCTGCTGGGCATGCGCCGTACCGTCTTCGTCACCCCCCTCGATGTGGCCCCCGTGCTCCAGGCCGCCTGCTCGGACGCCGTGGCCGCGCGCGAGCGCCGCAAGCTGCTCGGGTTCCTGGCCGCGTCGAAGGTCGCTGACGACGAGGCGGGTGTACGGGCGTGGCTGGCCGAGACCGAGGACATCGCCGTACGCGCGCTCGCCGCCCGCGGTGAGTCGACGGCCGCCGAACTCGCGGGCGACGACGCCCGCCTCCGTACGGAGGTCGTCCTCTCGGCAGGCAAGGCCTACGAGGGCACCCAGAAGGTCGCGAGCAGACTGCTGCTCCTGCTCGCCGCCGAGGGCCGGGTGGTACGCGGCCGGCCACGCGGCTCGTGGACCTCGCACCAGTACCGCTGGGCGCCGCTGACCGACTGGTTCCCCGGCGGCCTCGCGCACGGGGACACCCACCGCGCGGAGGAGGAGCTGGCCCGGCTCTGGCTGCGGGCGTTCGGCCCGGCCACGGCCGACGATCTGCGCTGGTGGGCGGGGTGGACGAAGACGCAGGTCAAGCGGGTGCTGACGGAAGTGAGGCCGGTCGAGGTCGACCTCGGCGGCGGGGCGACCGGGCTGCTCCTGCCCGACGACCTGGAAGAGACCGTGCCGCCGGAGCCGTGGGCCGCGCTGCTGCCGGCCCTCGACTCCACGCCGATGGGGTGGCACGAGCGCGGCTGGTTCCTCGGCGAGCACGGGCCGCGCCTCTTCGACAGGGTTGGGAACATCGGTCCTTCGCTGTGGTGGGACGGCCGCGTCGTCGGCGGCTGGGCGCAGGACAGGAGCGGTGAGATCGTGTGCCGCTTCCTGGAGGATGTCGGCGCCGACGCGGAGGCGGCGGTACGGCGCGAGGCCGAGCGCCTCGCCGTGCCCCTGGGTGAGGTCAGGCTCAGCCCCCGCACGCGCGGGCGCACCTGGCTGGAGGACGAACTGGCGGGCTGACACCCGGCAGCGCGTACCTGCACGGCGGTCATCGGCCGGGCGGTCGGCGCTCTCCCGCGAACGCGCACGGCATCGAGCGGACCCGGTTGTCGAAGTTCGACGGCACCAGCACCGGCGCGCCCACGGAGCGCAGTTCGGGCGATCTCGTCAGCAACTCCCGGAAGAGCGCCTTCATTTCCTGCTTCGCCAGGAACGTGCCCAGGCAGTAGTGCGGACCCCCGCCGCCGTACCCCACATGCGGGTTGGGGCTCCGGGTGATGTCGAAGCGGTCCGGGTCGGTGAAGACCGACTCGTCGCGGTTGGCGGAGGCGTAGAACAGCACCACCCGGTCGCCCCGCCGGAAGTCGTGACCGTTTATCCGGTGGTCCTGGATCAGTCTGCGCCGGAACTGGATGATCGGCGTCGAGTGCCGCACGATCTCCTCGACGGCGCCCTCCTCGTACCGGTCGAAGTCACTGAGCAGCAGGGCCCGTTGGTCGGAGTGATCGGTCAGCAGGGACAGGCCGTGCGCGATCGCGTTACGTGTGGTCTCGACCCCGGCGACCATCAACAGCGAGAAGAACGAGCCCAGTTGGCGGCCGTTCAGCGACTGGCCGTCGATATCCGCGTTCACGAGCGCGGAGATGAGATCCCCGGTCGGATTCCTACGCCGCTGCCGCCCGAGGTCCGCGACCATTCCCTGCATGGCGGCCAGTGCGCGAAGTCCCTTTCCCGGTACGCGAATTCGCTGCCGTACCGTCCGCGCGACGCCCACTTCCGCGGACGCCCGATTCACCTGGGCGAGGATCGACGGACGCTCCTTCTCGGGAATGCCCATCAGATTGCAGATGATTTCGAACGGCATACGTGACGCGACGGCGGTGACGAAATCCTTCGGCCGTTCCCGGAGCAGGTCGTCCACAATGCGCTTCGCCACCGAGCGGACATCCTCCTCCGTCGCGGCGAGAATGCGGGGGGTGAAAGCGCGGGAGACGATCCGCCGCAGCTGGGTGTGTTGCGGGTCGTCGAGATTGACCAGTGACTCCCCGAACACCGCCCGCACCCAGCGGGCCGGCTCGGGGGTGGTGACGCCGGGCGCGCTGCCGAACACCTCCGCGTTCCGGCTGGCCTCCACCACGTCCGCGTGCCTGACCAGCGCGTAGAAGCCCCGCTCCGGCCGTAGCCGGCCTCCCGGCCGCTCCACGAAGTACCGCGGCGGTCCGGCGGCGCGGAGCCGGGCGAAGCCCTCCAGCCTTTCGGAATGCGGCAGTTGCCAGAATGAGGGATCGGCGAGATTCGGCGTCATGTGTCCATTCCTTCCGTGGCTTCGAGCTTCCCACGCCGGACGTGACATCAGCGTGCGCCGGACGTAGGGCAGACGGGGGTATCCGTGAGCTGTTCTCGCACACGGGGGCGACTACTCCGCCACTCGGGTGACGCGAACTCACCTCCCGTGCCCGCGGGCCGCTACTGTGCCGGAGCATGACCTTCTCCAACACCGCGCAGGGAAGCCTGCAATACGCCCCTCTGCTCGGCACCCTCACGGTAATTCCCTGGACGGGTGAGCAGTCCGACGACGAGCGCAACCCGCCTTTCCTGCTGGCCTATTCACTCGGCGACGGCTGTGACGGCGCGGAGGCCGGTCAAGAGGCGATGCGTGCCGTCATCAAGGAGGTCGGTCTCAGGACCGGCCCGGGGCTGACCGATGTCGCCGCGTCGCCCGCCATCCCGATCACGCTGCTGGTGCAGGCCGGGCGGGCCGTGCTGACCATGCCGTATCTGAAGGCCCAGTGCGCCGTCCCCCCGGAGTGGGAGGAGGACGCCCGCCTGACGGGCGCGGTGTACTTCATCCTCGCCACCCAGCCGTGGCCCGAGGGCATCCCCGGCAGGCCGGTGAGCGAGGAGGCGCTGCGCGCCTTCGTCGGCGACGAGGCGGTGCTGACCGGTGCCGCGCACAGCCTGGTGCCGGTGAGCACCCTGCGCGGCTGACGCGCGGCCCCGGCTCACAGCCCCTTCTGACCGGGCCCTCCGGTGGCGGGGAGCGTACGTCCCGCCTCGTCCCACTCCCGTACCAGAGCGGTGTAGATGGGGGTGGGGATCGGCGCGGCGGTGGGGGGAGGCGGGGTCGGCGGAGGGGGCGGGACCGCTTCGGCACGATGCTTGGGCACCGCTGTGAGGCGCTGCCATCGGGGTGCTTGAACGGAGTTCATGCTCTGGCAAACGCCGTAATCGCCCCCTGAGTCACTGTGCCCGGCGTGTTGAGGGGGACAGCTGAAACGCTACTTCGAATGCGTGACCGAATCGGTGGAGCAGACACCATGACAACAGCAGTGAGCGACAAGGCGCCGGCGTCCGGCGCGCACAGGTACGGGGACGAGCCCGCGCGGGAGGGACGGCACAGCGCCCCGGGGGTTTTCGGTGCGGGGCGGGTGCTGGCGTGGTTGTTGGTGGTGTCGGGTGCGGCGGGTGTGCTGGCGTCGTGGGTGATCACGATCGACAAGTTCAGGCTGCTGGAGGATCCGGCTTTTCAGCCGGGATGCAGCCTGAACCCGGTGGTGTCGTGCGGGAACATCATGAAGAGCGACCAAGCGTCGGTCTTCGGGTTCCCGAACCCGATGCTGGGGCTGGCGGCCTACGCGGTCGTGGTGTGCGTGGGGGCGGGGCTGCTCGCGGGGGCGCGCTACCGGCGGTGGTTCTGGCTGGGGCTGAACGCGGGGATGCTCTTCGGTGTCGGGTTCTGTACGTGGCTCCAGTACCAGTCGCTCTACAGCATCGGCTCCCTCTGCCTCTGGTGCTCACTGGCCTGGGTCGCGACGATCGTGATGTTCTCCTACGTGACGACGTACAACGTCACGCACCGGATCCTGCCCGCGCCCGCCGGACTGCGCACCGCGCTGGGGGAGTTCCACTGGGTGCTGCCGGTGCTGTGGATCGGGATCATCGGGATGCTGATCCTGACGCGCTGGTGGGACTTCTGGACCAGCTGACCCGCGCCCGCGAGCCCCGCGAGCCCGCACGAGCCCTCACGACGAAGCGGCCGCACGAAGCGCGCACTCGCGTGCGCCTGTTCGTGCGGCCGCCGGTGGTACGGCAGTTGGCCCACCTGGGCGGGACCGCGGGCCTACTGACCGAGCGGGATCCCACCGAGCATCGCCCCGCCCTTGCCGCCCTTACCCCCCTTGCTTCCCTTACCGCCCTTGGCGCCGCCCAGCCCCTTCGCCACGTCTCCCAGGCTGCTGACGAGCGAGCCGTCGTTCTTCGGGTCCAGCGCGTTCGTGTTCACCACCTGGGCGTCGAGCGACTCCTGGTTGGTGACCGTCTCCAGGGCCCCGCCGAGTCCGCCGTTCAGGCTCATCGGGACGCTCCCGGCGGCGAACGCCGGGGCGCCGGCGCCCAGTGCCAGCACGGAACCGGCGAGGACCGCGGCGACCTTCACAGGCTTCATGGGCTTCGTGGGCTTCATGGTGAGTCCTTCTTTCGACGGGAGTCTCGCTTGCCTGATCTCGACCTCATCAACGATTTCCGACCGCGCCGGACACGACGAACGGCCGTACGGGCCCCGCGTTGACGGGGCCGGTACGACCGTTCTGGCGCTGCGTGGTGCTACGGAAGCTGCGGCGTCGACGGCACGCCCGGAAGCTCCGGAGCCGGCGCGGGAACGTCGGCCTCGGGCAGCTGCGGCAGCTCGGGCAGACCCGGCAGGTTCGGGGCCGGCAGGCCACCGTTCATGACGAGCGCGGTGGTGAGGTTGACCAGCGCGGTCACGACGGCCTTCGACTGGGTGGCGACGGCGTTCGCGTCCCTGGCGGTCGTCGCCCTGAGGAGCGCGTCGGTGGCCCGCCGCACGGAGTCGACGGCCTCGGCCCTCAGGTCGGCGGCGGCCTGGGCCTTGTCGTCGGCGCCCATGCCGTTCGTCGCGTCCATGTGGCCCATGTGGCCCGCCGGCTTGGCGGGGGCGGCAGGCGCGGCGTTCTGCACGGCGTTCAGGGCCTTCCTGATCGCCTTCTGGTGCCTCTGGACGTCGGCGGCGGAGATCTGGCCGTTGTCCGCGGCGATGACGGAGTCGAGGAGGTCGGTGACCGGCTTGATGGCGCCGGACAGCGAACTCAGCGTCTGCGTCTGCTGCTTGAGGGCCTCGGCGTCGGCGATCGGGGCGACGGCCCTGGCGCCGACACCCACCGGCGTCTCCTGGACGGTGACGGCGGCGGCGGTACCGGCGGTACCCATGACGAGTACGGCGCAGACGACGGCGGCTGCGGCGCGGGATGAGACGTGGGAACGCATGAAAAGGTCCTTTCAGGACACTAGAGGGGGTTTCGTCTTCACCGTGGGTCGCGGGGCCGCCGCCCGCAACCGATCCGGAGCCCCGCCCCGTGTCCGCCATCCGGCCGCTTCGTCCCCGCTGACCTGCGCCGGGGCGCCGGGGAATCTCACTCGTCCGGGATGCGTGTCGCAGCCGAAAGGGTGGGCGCACCCGTCCCCGTACAGCGGAAGAGCCGCCCACCCCGGGACGGGGGAGCGGCTCTTGCCGTGGGTGACGGCACTCGTGCTGCGGTCTGATTCAGGCGTTGACGCAGGTGTTGCCGAAGGCCGGGTTGAGCAGGCCGATGATGCCGACGGTGTTGCCGCAGACGTTCACGGGCACGTGCACCGGGATCTGGGCGGCGTTGCCGGAGAGGAACCCCGGGGAACCGACAGCCGCGCCCTGGGCGCCGCTGTCGGCGATGGCGGCACCGGAGGCGCCGACGACGGCGGCTGCCGCCGCGGAGGACAGGACAACAGCCTTGGCGATACGCGACATGGGGATGAGCTCCTCGGTCGTATGGGAGTGGGGGGTACGGGCGCGGTCGCCCGACTTACCGATCAACGCGGGGGGTGCTGATCGGTTGCGGCCCGAATGAGTGAAGAAACCGGCCCGTTCCCGCGGCGGACGGTCGGAACCGTCGTGGGTCAGGCGTTGACGCAGGTGTTGCCGAAGGTCGGGTTGAGCAGGCCGGCGAGGCCGGCCGTGTTGCCGCAGAGGTTGACCGGGACGTGGACCGGGATCTGGAGCAGATTGCCGGAGAGGACACCGGGGGAGTTGGCGGCGACTCCCTCGGCGGAGGCGCCGCTTGAACCGCCTGAGCCGTGACCGCCGTGACCGGTGGCCGACGCCATACCGGCACCGGCGAGGAGGAGGGCGGCGCTCGACGCTGCCATGACTACGGACTTGGCGACTCGGTTCATGACCATTTCCTTTCGATTTGCCAATGCTGCGACAGACTCAACGACCGGCGGCCCTCCGGGAAACGCGAGTTGGCCCGAAGAGTTCGAATGGCGGCGCGTGCTGGTTTGAGCACGGCCCTATTCCGGGAAAGCGATTGTGCCTTCGGTTCGGTCCTGCGCGGCTCACGTGATTTTCATTCCGCGCTCTGTGAGGGTGCACTGGCGTTTCGTTCTTCCGGTCGGAGAGTCCCTATGCGCGATTGCGTGGTTCATGCTGTAAGGAGGGGTCTGCTGTTCGCCGTGACGGCGACGGTGACGGCGACCGCCGTCGCAGTGACTCCGGCCCCGGTTTCGTCGGCAACTGCCGTGGCGGCGCCGGGAGTTTCGGAGGTCGCGGAGGATTCCGCGGACGGGTTCGCGGACGAGGCGCCCCGCATTCCGTTCGGCGAGCGTTATCACGCCGTCCAGCACGGTGGCATCGTCCGGGTCGCCAACTCGGCCATCACCTGCCGCACCACGGGCCGGTTCACCCCGGTCACCCCCGTAGCCGCATCGGCCTGCGAAGCCGCGCGGGACAGCGCCACGGCGGCCAACGACCAGTACGACATGTTCTACACGGACCTCGACGAGGACCCGAACACCTACAACTCGACCCGGGGCGAACTGCGCGTACCGGCCGGCGGGAAGGTGAGCTACGCGCGGCTCTACTGGGGCGGCAACCTCCGTGTCGGTGAGCAGAAGCCGCCGGAGGACAACGGCCGCGTGCTGATCGCCGAACCCGGCGGCGCGTACAAGGAAGTCCTGTCCGACACGCTGATCGGCCGCCGTTCGGCCGGCGGCGCCGATGCCTACCAGGCGTCGGCGGACATCACACCGCTGGTGCGGTTCGCCGGTTCGGGCATGTACACGGTGGCGCAGATCAATGTCGCCATGGGCCGGACGGCGGCAGGCGCGTGGGGCGGCTGGACGATGGTCGTCGCGTACGAGAGGGCCGAGGACCCGCTGCGTCATCTGGTGGTGTGGGACGGCTTCGAGGCGCTCGACGCGGAGCATCCGCAGGTGCGGGCCGGGCTCGGGAAGCTGCCTACGCCGGCCGGCGCGGAGGGCGCCATCGGGGTCGTCTCGTACGACGGTGACTCCGGGGCGGGCGGTGAATCACTGACCGTCGGGACAGGGCGCGGGAATGCTCGTTCGATCGGCGACAGGGTCAATCCGGCGGGCGATGTGATGAATTCAAGCATCGCAGATGACGGTATCAATCAGATTAAACGAAAACCCGCTTACAAGAACACTCTCGGATATGACTCAGATATCTTCGACCTGCGCGAAGCGCTGGTCCCGGGAGGCGACACTATGAACGTCAGTTACCGGACCGGGCGAGACTCGGTCTGGCTCGGCGCGTTTTTCGTCGCGGTGGACGCGCGGCGCTGAGCCGGCTCGCGCGTCCGTGTTTCAGCGGCGCTTTCTGACTTACCGGATTGTCCGACCTCATGACACCTGAGTCCACGAACGGAGTGAGTTACGCGTGCGCCCACCAACGCACAGACCCGGTTCCGGCTTTACGGTGCTCCATCTCGTCCAGCCGGTCGACGGAGGAGTGGGCCGCGTCGTCGCGGATCTCGTCCAGGCACAGGTCACCGCCGGAATGCGGGTCGTCGTCGCCTGCCCCGAACGGGGGCGACTCGGGCCCGACGCCGCCGCGCTGGGCGCCGAGACCGAGATCTGGGACGCCACCCGCGACCCCGGCTTCGGACTGCCCGCCGAGATCCGCCGGGTCGCCGAACTGGTCGGACGGATCCGGCCCGACGTGGTGCACGCGCACAGCGCGAAGGCGGGCTTCGCCGGGCGCCTGGCCGTACGGGGACGCGTCCCGACCGTGTTCCAGCCGCACGCCTGGTCGTTCGAGGCCGTCAGCGGTACGACCGCGGCCCTCGCCCGGGGCTGGGAGCGGCTGGCCGCCCGCTGGACCGCGCGCGTCGTCTGTGTGAGCGAGGCCGAACGGGGCCGGGGCGAGCGCGCCGGGGTACG
Source organism: Streptomyces sp. NPDC058665 (assembly GCF_042714995.1). Lineage (NCBI taxonomy): Bacteria > Bacillati > Actinomycetota > Actinomycetes > Kitasatosporales > Streptomycetaceae > Streptomyces > Streptomyces sp. NPDC058665. The sequence goes on along the minus strand of NZ_JBHXRX010000014.1, from coordinate 15,350 downwards.
GGCGCCCTGGTCCGTCGTCCACAACGGCGTCGACGCCGACCGCTTCCGCCCGGCCGGTACCGCCGGCCCCCTCGCATCGACGGCCGCCGCCCGCGCCGCGCTTCCCCGACTCGCCGAACTCCCCCCGGACACACCCCTCGTCGCGTGCGTCGGCCGGATCTGCCGCCAGAAGGGGCAGGACATCCTGCTACGGGCCTGGTCACTGGTCCTCGACACGGTGCCGGAGGCCCGCCTCGTGCTCGTCGGCGACGGCCCCGACGCCGAGCGGCTGCGCGCGGGCGCCCCGCCGTCGGTGCTCTTCGCCGGGGCCGTACGGGACACCGCGCCCTGGTACCGCGCCGCCGACCTCGTCGTACTGCCCTCCCGCTGGGAGGGCATGGCGGTCGCGCCGCTCGAAGCCATGGCCAGCGGGCGCGCCGTACTGCTCAGCGACGTGGACGGGGCCCGCGAGAGCCTGCCGCCCGCCCAGCGGGCGCACTGTCTGACCCCGCCCGAGGACCACACCGCCACCGCGAAGGCGATCACCGCGCTGCTGCGCGACCGGGCGCTGCGGGAGGACTTCGGCCGCCAGGGCCACGAGCACGTACGCAGCACCTACGACCTACGGCAGACCACCAAGGCCATCGCGGACGTGTACCGCGACGTCGCCGCCGTGCCGTGTTCCGAGCGCAGGGAGGCGATCTCCCAGTGACCACGGAAAGCACCAGCGTCCCCGCACCCTCCGGGCGCGGACAGACAGGCCACCCGGCGGCGGCGGGCGCCGGACCGCTGAGCAAGGAACCCGGCAGCCCCGGCCCCGGCACGCTCACAGGACCGGCCGAGCCCGTCGGGGTGACCTTCACCGCCACCGGCCTGCGGCCGCTCGGGTTCGTCCCGATGGGACCGCAGCAGGACGGGTCCGACCGTGTCGCGCTCCCGCACCGCCGCCGTACGGCCGCGCCCCTGCGCTTCGCGCTGCCGCTCATCGCCGCCGACTGGACGGGGGCCCTGCTGGGCACCGCCGTACTCGACTCAGCACAGCATCACCTGGCGCTGATCGTGCCGCTCATGGCGTGCGTCGCCGTTCTCAACACGTACGCCGGGCTCTACCGCCGGTGGGAACCGCGCACCGCACTGGACGAACTCCCCGCGCTGGGCGCGCGCATCCTCATCGCGTGGTGCACCGCCGCCGCACTGCTGGCCGCGCTCTTCCCCGGGCACACGCTGAGCCTCACCGCTCTCGTGGCCGGCAGTACCACCCAGTTAGTCGTCGCCTGCTTCGGCCGGGCCCTCGTCCACGGCTACCGGCGGCACACGGCGCGCAGCCGGCTCACCTCCGCGCTGGTCGTGGGCACAGGGCCGGCGGCACGGCGGCTCGCGGGGCTGCTCGCCCGGCACCCCGTCTACGGCCTGGCGCCCGTCGGCATCGTCGCCCCCGCCCGCGGCGAGCGGACCGGCGACGGGACCACTGACCCGCAAGGCGAGGAGTACCCCTCCGAGGAGTACCCCTCCGAGGAGTACCCGTCCGAGGCCGACACCGACGCCGACATTCTCGTTCCCGTGCTCCCCGTACTGAGCACCATCGAGGAGATCCACCGCGCCGTCATCCAGAACGGCGTCCGGCACGCGGTGTTCCTCGACGACACCAGGGGCGGCACTATCCCCGGCGCCGAGGCCGACCGGACCGGGCTCGTCGCGCTCTTCCACGAGTACGGCTGCGCCACCTGGTTCATCGGCGGAATCGGTGGAGCCGGGGTCGGCGGCGCCATGTCGCAGCACCTCTGGGGCTTCACCTGCCGCCGCGTCCCCGCGCCCACCGCGCGCCGCGGCACCCTCGCCAAGCGGCTGCTCGACATCGCCGTCGCGGCCCCCATCCTGCTCGCGATCTCACCTGTGCTGCTGGCGTGCGCGCTCGCCGTACGGTTCCTCGACGGCCCCGGGGTGCTGTTCCGCCAGGAACGCATCGGACAGCACGGCCGCCCCTTCACCCTGCTGAAGTTCCGCACCCTGCGCCCGGCCGACGACCACGAGGCGGCCACCCGCTGGTCCGTCGCCAACGACCGGCGGATGAGCCCGGTGGGCCATCTCCTGCGCCGTACGTCGATGGACGAACTGCCGCAGATCTGGAACGTCCTGCGGGGCGACATGAGCCTCGTCGGCCCCCGCCCCGAACGCCCCTTCTTCGTCGCCAACTTCAGCAAGACCCATCCGGGCTACGCGGCACGCCACCGGATGCCCGTCGGTATCACCGGTCTCGCGCAGGTCCACGGGCTGCGCGGGGACACCTCCATCGAGGACCGCTCCCGATTCGACAACCACTACATCGACCACTGGTCGTTGTGGCAGGACGTGTGCATCATCATCCGAACCGCCCTCTCCCTCGTACGCCCGGCGGGGAGCTGACGTGGCCGACGCCCGAGGCACGCTGCTCCTCGCCCCCCGTACCGAATCCGATCCTCTTCCCCTCACCGCCTCCGCCGAACGCGACTGGCGCGGGGCGCTGCGCCGGGCCGCTCCGGTGCTGCCCGTCCTCGTGGTGGTCGCGCTCGTCGCCGTGCCGGTGGCCGGTCCCGCCGGGGACGGCGCGGCCGGCTCCGGGACGGTGGCCGACGCCGCTTCCGCGCTGCTGGTTCTCTTCTGTCTCGTACGGGTGCTGCGCGAGCGCGCCCGGCCGCTGACCCGAACGGCCGCGCTGGTACTGGGACTTCCCGTGTTCGGCGTGTGCGTCGCCGCGATCACGTCGTACGACCCCGTGTCCAGCCTGCCGGGCGTGGCGCGCTACCTCCAGATCTTCGTGCTGGTCCCCGGCGCGCTGCTGCTGCTGATCAGGGACCGCCGGGACTTCCGGCTCATCGCCTGGTCGATGGTGGTCCTCGCGCTGGTGCAGGGGGTCGTCGGCGTCGTCCAGTACCTGACCGGCACCGGCGCCTCGTACATGGGCGAGGACGTCCGCGCCGTCGGCACGTTCGGACCCACCGACGTCATGGGCATGGCCACGGTCGTGTCGTACGGCCTGGTCGCCGCCGTCGGCCTGGCCCTTGGCGCGGGAGCCGAACCCGGCCAGGGCGGCGGGCGTGACGTGCCGCGCCGGCAGCGGGCCGTCGCGCTCGGCTGCGCCGCACTGCTCTTCCTGCCGCTCGTGGTCTCCTTCAGCCGGGGCGCGTGGATCGCGACCGCCGTGACCGTCACGCTGCAACTCGCGCTCTCCGGGCTGCGCCGCGCGGCCCGGGTCGCCCTCGTGGTGGCTGCGTTCGGTGTCGTACTCGTCGGCGGACTCGGCATCGGCTCGCAGATGGTCTCCGAACGGCTCGGCAGCATCACCGAGGTCACCGAGGCGCCCGACAGGTCGGTCACCGACCGGTACACGATGTGGGCGGCGGCGGCCGGGATGTGGCGCACCGATCCGGTCACCGGCGTCGGGCTGAAGGGCTTCCCCGCCTACCGCGACAGCCACTCCTCGGTCGCCCTCTCGTCGGGCAGCGACACGGCCGGCGCGGGCAAGGCGTTCGAGCGTCAGCCGCTGCTCTCGCCGCACAACATGTATCTGCTGGTCCTGAGCGAACAGGGGATCGTCGGTCTGCTGGCGCTGGCCGGGAGCTGGGCCGCGCTGCTCGTCCTCGTGCTGCGGCGGCTGCCCGGCGCACGGCGCGGACACACGGGCTTCGACTGCGCGCTGGTCGCCGCGGGGCTCCTCATCTGGCAGCTGGTGGACTTCGGTTACGCGGACATCGGCGGGCCTTCGACGGTGCTGACGGCCGTCGTGCTCGGTCTGGCCGCGTGGTGGGCGCTCGACCGCCGGGCGAACCACCGCGAGGACGGCGGAGCCGTCGGAGCCGTCCAGGAATCCGGTGCGGCGTGAGCGATCTGACCGACGCGACGCAGCCCAGGACGGAGCCCGCCGGAGCGGGCGCGCCCGCCGAATCCGCTCCGGCCGCCCAGCAGCCCGCCGTTCCCAGCCGCAGGCCGCCGCCCCCCTCGATCTCGCTGTCCAAGCGGACCGACGCGGACAACGACGCCGACACGGGCGCGGACACCGGCGCGGACGCCGCCGATCCGGGCGGCGGGGGTGCCCATCTCTCCGGCCGTTTCCTCGCCCGCGCGGCGCTGGTGACCGCCGTCCTCACCGCAGCCGGAGCCCTGCTCGGTCTCGTACGCGACCAGACCATCGCCCACCTCTACGGGGCGGGCCCCGACACCGACGCGTTCCTCGTCGCCTGGACCGTCCCCGAAGTCGCGTCGACGCTGCTCATCGAGGACGCGATGGCGCTCATCCTGGTGCCCGCCTTCAGCCTCGCGCTCGCGCGCAGGGCGGCGCGTCAGCCGCTCCTGCCCGGCCCACCGCCCGACCTCGCTCCCGACCTCGACACCGGCCTCGATCCCGACCGTGACCGCGATCGTGACCCCGTGCACGCCCTGCTGCGTACGACCCTGCCGGTCCTGCTGCTCGCGCTCAGCGCGGGCGCCGTCCTGCTGATCCTGGCCGCGCCCTGGGTGGTCGCCGTCCTGGCCCCCGGCCTCCCCGACACCCGACTGGCCGTCGACTGCACCCGGTTGACGGCCACTTGCGCGTTCAGCTTCGGCGTCGCCGGGTACTGCAGCGCCGTCCTGCGGGCGCATGGCAGCTTCGTACCGCCCGCGATGATCTACGTCGCGTACAACGTCGGCATCATCGCCACGATGCTGGTCCTCAGCGACCGGCTCGGGGTGCGCGCCGCGGCCGTCGGAGTCGCACTCGGCGGCGTCCTGATGGTCCTCGTCCAGGCGCCGGTCGTCTGGCGCCGGCTGCGCGAACGCCGCGCGGCCGGGCCTGCGCACGAGCCGGCCCACGAGCCGTCCGGCGAACAGCCCGGCACCGGCCGGCCGCTCGTCGTCATCGGACTGCTCGCCCCCGTCGTCGTCTTCGCCCTCACGCGCCAGTCCCAGGTCCTCATCGAACGCTTCCTGGCCGCGCCCCTGCCCGCCGGCGCCATCTCGCATCTCAACTACGCGCAGAAGGTCGCGCAGATGCCGATGGTGCTGTCCCTCATGCTCTGCACGGTCACCTTCCCCGTCGTCGCGCGCGCCATGGCGGCCGGGGATACCGACCGGGCCAGGCGGCGCGTCGAACGCGACCTCGCGCTCGCCGGTGTCATCGTGCTCGTGGGCGCCGCGACCGTCGTCGCGTGCGCACCGCAGATCATCGAAATCCTCTTCCAGCGCGGTGCTTTCGACCGGGCGGACACGGCGGCCACCGCCACCGTGATGCGTGTCTACGCACTGGGGCTGCTCGGCCACACCCTCGTCGGGGCCCTCGTCCGCTGCTACTTCTCCGCCGCGCGCCCCCTGTGGTTCCCGGCGCTCGCCATGCTCACCGGCCTCGCCCTCACCACCGCGGGCGGCGCCCTGCTGGTCGGCACCTGGGGCGTCCTCGGGATCGCGGCGGGCAACGCGCTGGGCATCACCGTCACCGCCGCCCTCCTGCTCCACGGTGTCGCCCGGCACAGCGTTCCGGTGCGGGTCCGCCACATGACCGGAGGGCTCGTCAAACTCAGCGCCGCCGCCGCTGCCGCCACCGGCTCCGGATGGCTCTGCGGCGCCCTCGTCCCCGCCCCCGTACCGGCGGCGGCCCTCGCCGGTCTGGTGGTCGCCGCGGTGTTCCTCGTGATCGCACGCGCCCTCCAGGTGCCCGAGATCGACTCCCTCGTCCGCTCCGCCACACGAAAGCTCATCGATGTCCGCTGACACGGTCTCCGCAGGCCCCCTGTGGGCAGCCATGTACCACTCGATCACCGACTCGGCCGACGACCCCTACCAGGTGACCGTCTCGCCCGACCGGCTCGACCGGCAGCTGCGCTGGCTGCGCCGCCGCGGGCTCACCGGCGTGAGCATGGAGCGCCTGCTGGTCGCCCGCGCGCGGGGCCGCGACGCCGGACTCGTCGGCCTGACCTTCGACGACGGTTACGCCGACTTCCTGACCAACGCCGTGCCGCTGCTGCACCGGTACGAGTTCACCGCCACCGTCTATGTGCTCCCCGGCCGGCTCGGCGGCAGCAACGAATGGGACAGCCTCGGCCCGCGCAAGCCCCTCCTCACGGCCGACGGCATCCGCGAGGCGGCGGCGGCCGGCATGGAGATCGGCTCGCACGGGCTGCGCCACACCGATCTCACCGCCGCCGACGACGCGCTGCTGACCGAGGAGACACGCGGCAGCCGCGAGGCGCTGTCCGCGCTCACGGGCGGCGAGGTGACCGGGTTCTGCTATCCGTACGGCACGGTCGACGAACGCGCCATGACCGCCGTACGGGAGGCCGGTTACCGGTACGCGGTCGGCATCAGCCCCGGCCCGCTCACCGGCCTGTTCGCACTGCCGCGGGTGCACATCGGCCAGGAGGACACCGCTTTCCGGCTCTTCCTGAAGCGCGCCCTGCACGGCCGGCGCCGGGAACCGGTTCCCTACGTCCCGTACGGCCCCGCCTCCCTGCCCGCCGAGGCCGCGACCACGGGTGAGGGCGGCGGCGCATGAAGGTGCTGCATGTCATCACCGGTCTCGGCATCGGCGGCGCGGAACAGCAACTGCGCCTGCTGCTACGCCAGTTGCCCACCGACAGCGCCGTCGTCACGCTCACCAACCCGGGTGCTGTCGCACGCGGGATCACCGCCGACGGCTGCCCGGTCACCAACCTCGATATAAGAGGCAACCGTGACCTCGGCGCACTGCCCCGCCTGACAGGGCTGATCAGGGACGGCCGGTACGACCTGGTCCACACCCACCTCTACCGCGCCTGTGTGTACGGACGCCTCGCCGCGCGCCTCGCGGGCGTACGGACCGTCGTCGCCACCGAGCACTCCCTCGGCGCCACCCAGATCGAGGGCCGCCCCCTGACCGCCGGCGCCCGCGCCCTCTACCTCGGCACCGAACGCCTCGGCTCGGCGACGGTCGCCGTCTCGACCACCGTCGCGCACCGCCTGCGCCGCTGGGGCGTACGCCGGGACCGTATCCATGTCGTGCCCAACGGCATCGACGTGCCGCGCTTCGGCTACGACGAGACGGCCCGGCACAAGGCCCGCGCCGAACTCGGCCTGCCCGCCGACGCGTTCGTCGTCGGCGGAGTCGGCAGGCTCAGTCCGGGCAAGCGCTTCGACACGCTCGTCCGCGCCGTCGCCGCCCTGCCCGGCGCCCGCCTCCTGCTCGTCGGCGAGGGCCCCGAGCGCGACCGACTGTGCTCCCTGGCAACGGAGTTGGGCGCATCCGACCGGATCCTGATGCCCGGCGCGTGCGAGGACCCACCGCCGAATCCGGCCGCCGACGAGGGACCTGACCTGCCGTCACTTCTCGCCGCCATGGACCTTTTCGTGTCCACGTCCGAGGACGAGGCCTTCGGGCTCGCGATGGTCGAGGGCCTGGCCGCCGGGCTGCCCGTCCTGCACGTCACCTGCCCCGCCCTGACGGACCTGCCCCCCGACGCGGCACCGGGCGCGCGCCAGATCAGCGGGACGGTCTCCGACCTCGTCACCGAACTGGCCGAATTCCAGAGGCGGTTCACCTCCGGCGACGGCCCCCGCCGACTGCCGGTACCGCCCGCGGCCCGCCACTACGACATCTCCCGCAGCGCCGAACAGCTGATGTCCGTCTACGACCACGCCCTGCGGGGGAACGGCGGCCCGTCCGCGCGCCCCGTCCGCCGCCCGGCCACCCCCGAGGAGTGAGTGCCCGATGACGAAGACCGAGAAAGAGAGCGGCAAGCGCCGCGAGGGCTCCTGGCCCGGCCGGGTCCTGGCGAGGACCAAAGCCCTGTTCGTCTGGTGGATCGTGCCGGTCTGCGTCCTGATCGGGGCGTTCGCGGGCGGTGCGTACGGCACGCTCCGTACGCCGCAGTACTCCGCCACCAGCTACGTACTCGTCGTACCGACCGACAAGACCGACCCCGCCGCCGCGCTCGGCTTCGCGCAGGCATACGGGCGGGTCGCCTCGCAGGTCGCCGTCACCGGCGACGCCCAGGTGTGGGCCGGGGTCTCCCGGAAGGTCCTCAAGGAGAACGTCACCACGGTCACCTCGCCCGACGCCCCGATGATCTCGGTGACCGCCACCTCCAGCGGCCGGCAGAGGGCCGTCAGCATGGCCGACGGCGTCGCGCGCTCGCTGGTGCTCAACGGCACGCAGATGCAGGGCAGTACGAACGTCCGGGTGGTCCAGTTCGCCCGTGCGGTCAAGCCCACCAGCCCCGTGTCACCGTCGGTGCCGCTGGCCGCGCTCGTCGGCGCCGCCGCGGGCGGCCTCCTCGGCGGCCTCCTCGTACTGGTGCGCCCGAAGCGGCGGCCCGGCGAGGTGCACGCGCCGGTACCCGGTCCGTCGGCCGCGCCCGTGCCCCAGACGGAGAGTGTGTGATGGCGCCGGAATCGACCACCAAGCGAGGCCGGCGGGCGGGCGCGGCAGCCCCGGCCAGGACCGTCGGCAGAGGCACCTTCACGGCACTGACCTCCGAGATCTGCCGGGACCCCGACCGGTTCGGCGCCCTCGCCGCCGAGTGGACCGCGCTCCACCGCCGCTCCGGCGCCGCCACCCCCTTCCAGAGCCACGCGTGGCTGCACTCCTGGTGGCTGTCGTACGGCACCCGCGGCCGGCTCCGCGTCGTCCTCCTGCGCCGGGACGGCGCGCTCGTCGGCGCCGCGCCGCTGATGCTGGTCCACCGGCCGTTCCCCGTACTGGTCCAACTCGGCGGCTCCATCTCCGACTTCTCCGACGTCCTGCTCGACGACGACTGCGCCGACAGCGCGGCCCCCGCCCTCGCGAAGGCCCTCGCCAACGCCGCGCGCACCGCCGTGATCGACCTCCGGGAGGTACGGCCCGGCGCCGCCGTCGAACGGGTCTACGAGTGCTGGGACGGCCCGCGCGACACGCTGCCCGACTCGCCCTGCCTCGAACTGCCCGCCGTCCCCATGGACGAGCTGCTCGGCCGTCTCCAGTCCTCCCGCGCCCAGCGCGTCAGGGCCAAGATCCGCAAGATCGACTCGGCCGGCATCGAGGAACGCGAGGTGCCGGGCGACGAGATCCCGACCGCCGTCGAACGGCTCCTCCATCTCCACCGGCTCCAGTGGGAGGGACGCGGCGTCACCCAGGAACACCTCAGCGCCCGTTTCGCCCAGCATCTGACCCGCTCGGTGCGGGCGATGGTCGAGTGCGGCGACGCGCGGATCACCGAGTTCCTGCTCGGGGGCGAGGTGGTGGCCGCCGACCTCACCCTGATGTCACCGCGGCTCGCGGGCGGTTATCTGTACGGCGCCGACCCGATGCTGCGCGAGCGGAAGGTCGACGTCGCCACGATGCTGCTGCGCGACAGCGCCCGGCGGATCAGCGCCGACGGCCGCTCCACGCTGAGCATGCTGCGCGGCAACGAACCGTACAAGCACCACTGGCGCCCGGAGACCGTCTGCAACCAGCGGCTGCTGATGGCGCGCCGCCTGGCGGCCCCCTCGCTGCGCATGGTCGCCGCCCACGCCGCCGCGCGCGGCCGGGCCGCCGTCCTGGTCAACGAGCGGCTGCCGGTGATGAAGGCAAGGCTGGGCCCCGTCTTCAAAGGAGCGTCGTCCGCCGGCAGGGCGGACCGGACGGGATCTTGAAGACAGGGCCCGGTGAGGTGTGAGGCGCACACGCCGAGGCGGCGGCAAGGGATGACCGTGCCGCCGCCGGGGTGACGGACCTCAGCTCAGGTCAGCCAGCGTTCCCACCCGCTGAAGCGAAGGCAGATCTTCTTGCCGAGGACGGTCTCGATCCACGAACTGAGCGTCAGCGTCTTGCAGTTCGCCGGTGTCTCGGGTTTCGCCGGGGCGCTGGGATCCGGCTGGGGCTCGGCGGGTGTGACCGGCGGGACGCTCGGTTCCGCCTGGGGCCGCTGCCCGTACAGCATCGAACGGAACACCTTCGAGGACCGCGGATTCTCGCGGCACTGATATACGCCGTGCGGGCAGTAATCGGTGACCGTGTTGTACAGCGGCCGGTGATCCTTGATCCACTTGAGCATGCCCCGCATGTATTCGGGATTGTCGCCGTTGCGGAAGAGGCCCCACTCCGGATAGGAGATAACCTTTCCATGCCGAGCGGCGAAATTCACATGGTGATGGAGCCCGTACGGCTCATTGACCTGCTCCTCGAACGTCCGCCCCGGCGGCTGGTCGTAGGAGTCCATCCCCACGATGTCCACGACGTCGTCGCCCGGATAGCAATCGGTCCAGGGAATGGCGTCCCTTCCGCGGTTCGGAGCGAAATCGAAACGGAATTTCTGGCCGGGTACCGCGCGCATGGCGCCGACAATCCGCTTCCAGTACGCCTTCCAGGCCCGCGGGTCGGGGGCGCAACGATGGGTGTACGTGGTGCCGTTCATCTCCCAGCCGAGCACGACGACCGTGTCCGGCACGCCGAGGGAGACCAGCCGCTCGGCCAGGACCCGGAAGTGCCGGTCGTACTCGCCCAGGGCGCCCCGGCGCAGTTCCTTGCGGACATCCGCGTCACCGACCCGGCCCTCGGTCCGTTCGAGCATCGGGACGTTGAGCACGAACATGCGGTCGGCGCGGGCCTTCTTCCAGTCGGCCCAGTCCTTCAGGAAGCTCGGGCTGCCCTCGATGTTGGACCAGACGTCACCGGGGAGATACGAGTGCCCGACCCGCAGTTCCGTACCCCCGAGCCATTTCTCCATTGCGGCGATACGGCGGACGCCCTCGGGACCGAAATCGAGGTACGCCCCCATCGCAGGCGATTTCACTTCCGGCGGTTCGGGAATGCCGCGGGCATCGGGGCCGGCGGCGTGACTCGCCATCGGCAGCGCGGAACCCGAGCAAAGGAGGCCGGTCATGATGACACCAAGCCAGGTGCTGATCAGCCGTCGAAATCGATAGGACATGTGTGCTCCTCATGAGGGGAGGCGTTCCGTATCGCACAGCTCCAAAACTATTTCTGGCAGGCCGATCGGGAACCCGGTCCGCCCTTTTACTAGACCGTCCGTGGATTTCACCCCCCGCATGGGTCATCGAAAATGAAGGACACCACCGTGGCGAGCTTTGACACCAGCGTCCCCGCCGTGCTCGTGCGGCTCGACCGGAATCCCTTCCACCACGGAACGCTCGGCGCGGTCAGATCACTCGGCCGCGCGGGAATCACGGTCCATGCCGTGATCGAGTCCGCGCGCAGCCCCGTCGCCAGATCCCGGTATCTGCACACCGGCCATCCGCGTCCCGACAACCGGGTCCCGGACGACGGGCCGCGGGCCACGGCGGCCGACGAGAGGGAGGAACTGCACGGACTGCTGCTGCGGATCTCGGAGCGGCTCGGCGCCCCCGCCGTCCTCGTCCCCCTCGACGATCTGAGCGCTATCTCCGTCGCTCGGCTGAGGCCCCGCCTGGCCGGCCGCTATCTCCTGCCCGAACAGCCGTCAGGCCTGCCCGAGCGGGTCGCCGACAAGGCGGAGCTGGCCGAGATCTGCGCCACCCTCGGGCTGCCGCACCCCCGTACGGCCGTCCCCGGTGACAGCGCGGAGGCCGCGCGGGCGGCCTGGACATTGGGGCTGCCGGTGGTCGCGAAGTGGAGCCGCCCATGGCTGCTGCCCCAGGGCTCCGGGCTGCGCAGCACCGTCGTGGTGCGCTCGCCGCGCGAGGCCAGGGAACTGTTCGGGCGCGGCGCGGAGGCGGGAAGCCGGCTGCTGCTCCAGGAGATGCTGCCGCGCGGACGCGATCTGGACTGGTTCTTCCACGGCTACAGCGGCGGCGACGGCACGCTCCTGGGCGCGACCGGACGCAAGGAACGGTCGTGGCCGGTGGCCGCCGGGCTGACGGCGGTCGGCCGGTGGCTGCCCAACCCCACCGTGGAACGGCTGGCGGGCGAGGTGATCGCCGCGCTCGGCTACCGGGGCATCGTCGACCTCGACTTCCGGCTCGACGCCGCCACCGGCGCGTACCACCTGCTCGACTTCAACCCCCGGCCCGGCGCCCAGTTCCGGCTCTTCACCGACCCGGCGGGCACGGACGTCGTACGGGCGCTGCATCTGGACCTCACCGGGCGCCCCGTTCCCCCTCTGGTCCCGGCGCACGGGCGGACCTTCGTGGTCGAGCAGTACGCGCTGCTGTCCGCCCTGTCCTCGGCCGGGCGCCGGAAGCGGGGGCACGCGAAGGCCCGGCGGATCCGGCCGGCCGGCACGGAGGCGGCGTGGTTCGCGCGGGACGATCCGCGTCCCGCGTACGCCATGACCGCGGCCTGGCTCCTGCACGCGGCGCGTGGCAGCGTACGCCGGCTCCGCCTCCGGGCCCGGCCGTCCGCCGGGCTGCCGGGGGACGAGCGGGCGCCGCGGTCGCTCCTGTCCGGCGTACGCCAGCGCCGGCGCGCCCCGGAGCCCGCCGCCGACAGCACCACCCCGCCCGTCCCGCGCTGACCCCGATCCCACGAGAGAAAGAGAGCGGCGAACTCGTATGCAGGACTTGGTAGTTGTGGGTGCCGGCCCCTACGGGCTGTCCATCGCGTCGCACGCGGCGGCGGCCGGTCTCCAGCCCCGGGTGTTCGGGCGGCCGATGGCGGCCTGGCGGGACGGGATGCCGCCCGGCATGTTCCTGAAGTCGGAGCCGTGGGCGTCGAACCTCTCCGACCCCAAGGGCGAGTACGGGCTCGCGGCCTACGCGGCGACCCAGGGGGTGCGGACCCCGCACGGGGTCCCGCTGCCGGTCGGCCTCTTCGCCTCGTACGGCCTGTGGTTCGCCGCCAAGGCCGCGCCGCCGGTGGAGGAACGAACCGTGACCGCCGTACGAGCCCGCGCCGGGGGTGGCTTCGAGGTCGCCGTCGACGACCCCGCGACCGGCACCGACGGCGAGACGGTCCTGGCCCGCACAGTGGTGCTCGCCGTCGGCGTCCGCCCCTTCGCCGACATCCCAGGACCGCTGCGGGCCCTCCCGCCCGAGCGGGTGTCGCACAGCGTCGACCACGCGGACCTCACGCGCTTCAAGGGCATGGACGTGACGGTCGTCGGGGCGGGCCAGGCCGCGCTGGAGACCGCGACGCTCCTCGCCGAACAGGGCACGGCCGTACGCGTGGTCGCCCGGTCCGAGCGGCTGAACTGGAACACCCTCCCGCCGCCCCTCGAACGCCCCATGGGCGAGGCCGCCCGCACCCCGCACACGGGCCTGGGCTGCGGCTGGAAGAACTGGCTCTACGCCCGTACCCCCGGGCTCTTCCACCGGCTGCCCGCGTCGACCCGCACGCGTGTCTTCACCTCGGCGCTCGGACCCGCCGGTGCCTGGTGGCTGCGTGAGCGGTTCGAGCGGGCCGTGGACCTCCGGCTGGGCGAGAACGTGGTCGCCGCCGCTCCCGCCAAGGGCCGGATCCGGCTCGACCTGCTATCCGGCCGCGGATCCGACGCGGTCACGACCGACCATGTCATCGCGGCCACGGGCTTCACCCCCGGCCTGGACAGGACCGGACTGCTCGACGAGCGGCTGCGCCGCAGGCTGCGCACCGTGGGCGCGAGCGGCGCCCCCGAGACGGACGCCTCCTTCGAGACGTCGCACCCCGGTCTGTTCGTGGCCGGTCTGCTGAGCGCGCCGTCGTTCGGCCCGTCGATGCGCTTCGTGTACGGCGCGACGTACACGGCGGGGCGGGTCGTACGCGGGGTGCGACGGCGGCTGGGAACGGGCTCACGGCACGTACAGCCGGGAGAGCCGCACGAGAGGCTTGCGGCCGGTGCGGCGCAGCCGAACTGGATGGAGCGGTTCTGACCGGAACCGCCGCCGGACGCGCAGCGTGGGCGCTGTGTCCGGCGGCGGGAGAGGGTCAGCGGCGGGCGGCCGTCCTGCTGCGGCGGTAGAGGATGCCGCCGCTGATCAGCAGGCCGGTGCTCATCGCGGCCGACGCCAGCAGGTTCGTGTTCGATCCGGTCGTGGCCAACTGGTCGACGAAGTCGCCCTCTTCGACGGGTCGCGGCTGCTCCGGGATCATCGGGACGTGGTTGTCCGGTACGACCGGGGGCTCCGCGGGGGGCCTCGGGGGGTTGCGGGGGTCGATCGGTTCGCCCGGGTGGTGCGGGGTCTTCGGGGGCGCCACGTCCGAGCCGTTCACGCAGGCGTTGCCGAAGGCCGGGTTCAGCACACCGACCAGGTCGACGCTGTTGCCGCAGATGTTCAGCGGGATGTCGAGCGGGGCCTGGACGAGGTTGCCCGAGAGCAGCCCCGGTGAGTTGGCCGTGGCGCCGGACGCCGACGAGCCGCCGTGGTCCGGGCGCTCGGAGTGACCGGCGGGGCCCGTGTGGGCTCCCTGGTCAGGACGGTGCCCGGGTCTGACCGGTGCGGAACTCCCGCCGTTCTCACCCGGCTTGGCGGCGTGCGTCGAACTCGCGTGGGTGTCGTGGGTGCTGTGGGTGCCCTGGGCGGGCACCCTGTGGGGTGCCGGCTTGGCGTGCGGGGCCTGCTGCTGCGCGTGGTGGTCGGGCCGGGGCTTGGAGGACCCTTGGCCGCCGGAGGAGTTGGCGCAGCTGTTGCCGAAGGACGGGTTGCCCGCGCCGACCGGGTTCACCGTGTTGCCGCAGAGGTTGACCGGGATCTCGACAGGGGCCTGGACGCTGTTGCCCGACAGCAGTCCCGGGGACCCGGTGGCGGCTGCCTCGCCGTTGGTGGCCTGGGCGTATCCACCGCTCAGGGACAGTACGCTCGACGCCGCCGCGGCGGTGAGCAGTCCTTTGCCGATGAGTTCTCGCATCTGGTTCTCCTGTGTGGCCGGTGTGTGTCGCCGGTGCTTCGTGGGTCTGTGCTGTGTTGACCGGGGCCGGCCCCGACGCGCGTATCGCTGTACGCGGTCGGGACCGGCCCCGGGGTGCGCCCCGGGGGCGCGTGTGCGCTCACGCGCACGTTGGTGCGGGTCAGGCGTTGACGCAGGTGTTGCCGGCCGTCGGGTTCAGCAGCGCGAACGCGTTGAGGCTGTTGCCGCACGCGTTGATGGGCACGTGCACGGGGATCTGGACGACGTTGCCGGACAGGAAGCCCGGCGAGTTCAGCGCGGCACCCTGCGCGCCCGAGTCGGCGACGGCCGGCCCCGCGGCACCGACGGCCAGGAGAACACCCGCCACAAGAGTGGCCGCTTTCTTCGCATTCATGGTTGAGCCCTTTCCGCAACGGGTCGCGTGCACGGCTCTCGTGCCACGCGAGCACGGATTTTCAGCCGCACCGCCGCTGCGGGAATCCCAACGAGTACGCGCTATTTAGGAAACTCCCCCGACATACGATACTGAGCCGGGGGGGGGGGATTAGCCCCCACCCGCGCAGTTAGCCCGGGAATGGGGGGCGGAGCGGCGCTGGGTGTCGGCCGGTGGCCGCCCCCGTGGGCGAGAGGGCCGGGGTGTGGTTTTGGTCAGTGTCTTATAAACAAC